>JACPYM010000015.1 GCA_016196035.1 Acidobacteriota bacterium
TGCACGTCGAAATGGCGCATACCAGTCGCCCGCCACGAAGCCTCGCGCACACAGGCGAAGGCCTCGGGCAAAAGCTCGTCCAGCGCCTCCTGCTCCAACACCTTGCGCGCTTCCTTCTCCAACTCTTCGGAGCCTTCAAGCCTTTGCGCCAGCCGTTCGCGGAATTCAATAGTTTTGGCGCGCAACTCGTCGTCAGAGAGCGGTTTGATCTGCGCTTCGAACGCATTGATCTGGCCGACGATGGGCCAGAGCTTTTTCAACAAGCGTTCATTGGCGGAACCGAAAATTTTAGTCAGGACTTTTTCTACGGCGTTCATGGCTAATGCTTTTGCGACCTCAAGGTTGGTGACATATCAAGATTTGCTTGCGACAAACGGCGTCGCAAAACGAAACGGGATTCTAGTGGACGGTCTCACGGAGCGTCAAGAAGGGCAAATTTAATGGGGGCCATACGTTGCAAGTGCTAAAACGGCCTGTCAAGCGTCTGAGTTTCACTTCATTGTGAGCTGCGTTAGTATCGCGCCAGCTTCGTTCAATCCATCAAATTTGTTTTATCCAGCGAGGTCACAATGAGCACACCAGTAAGAGAATTGCGCTTGCAAGCACCTGGCGAATTGATAGCGCAAGGCCGCCAACAGCTTGCCGCTTGGGAGCAGGCCCAGCCCGAAAACTTCTTCACCTCTGACCAACACCTGCGCGGCATATTGGAATTTTACTGGGACGCCGAGAAGCTGCGTGCACACGAGCCGCGCTTGACGAAATTCGGTGGTGAAGCCGCGACCCTCGTGGATGCCGCTGTCCGCCGCGCCAACGAAACGCACAACCTGCCGCGCCTCGAACGCTTCAACGCCGTGGGCGCGCGCATCGAAGAGGTCATCCACTGCGCCGATCACCATTTGGCGGGCAAATACATTTACGGCAGCGGTGCGATGGCTGTGTATGCCGAACCGGGTAACAACGTGCTGGCACAGGCGCTGTTTTACCTTTCCTCCTACAACGGCGAAGCCGGGCACAACTGTCCGTTGGCCTGCACGGCGGGTGTCATCAAGATTTTGCAATACGCCGCCAGCGCCGAATTAAAAGCCAAATACCTGCCGCGCTTGCTCGATGAGAATTACGAGACGCGTTATCACGGCGCGCAGTTTCTGACCGAAGTGCAGGGCGGTTCGGACGTGGGCGCGAATGCCTGCGTGGCGACGCCGAGCGCAGACGGCACGTGGCGCATCAATGGTGAGAAATGGTTTTGCTCGAACGTGACGGCGGATTTGGCGCTTATCACTGCGCGGCCTGAAGGCGGCCCCGCAGGCAGTGTTGTTGGCACGAAAGGCTTGGGCCTGTTCTTGGTGCCGCGCCGGTTGGATGACGGCGCGCTAAACGGGATGTACATTCGCCGTTTGAAAGACAAGCTGGGCACGAAGACGCTGGCGACCGCTGAAGTGGATTTCAAAGATGCCGTGGCCTATCCAATTGGTGAGCCGGGCAAAGGCTTTCAGCACGCGATGGATTACGTCATCAACACCTCGCGGCTTTATAACGCCGTAGGTTCAGCAGCGGCGGCGCGGCGGGCTTACGTCGTGGCGTGGACTTACGCCCAGCATCGCCAAGCCTTCGGTCAGCCGATTGCGGCCTTCCCGCTGGTGCAGGAGACGCTGGCCGAGATGCGCTGCGACGTGATGGCGCTGACGGTGGGCAGCTTTTACCTGGCGCACTTGCGCGACAAAATCGAATTGGGCGAAGCCGACGAGACCGACAAGCAGTTCTTCCGGTTCATGATCAGCTTGAATAAGTACTACGCCTCGGTCACGGCGACGCAGGTGGTGCGGCGGGCGATTGAGATTCTGGGCGGCAACGGGGCGATGGAAAACTTCTCAGTGCTGCCCCGGCTGTTACGCGATTGCGTGATTTTTGAGGCGTGGGAAGGGGCGCACAATACGTTGCTGGCGCAGGCGGTGCGGGATGTGCAGCGGCATCGCTTGCACGAGGCCGTAAGTAATCGGCTGGCAGAGTTGTTCGATCAATTGCCGGATGACGCTTGGCGTGAAGCTGGCAAGCCACGGCTGGCTGAATTACGTGAACAGATGGGGCAGTTGAATCAATTTGATGAGCCTTCTGCGGGTGTAATCCTCAAGCCTTTGGCTGAGGCACAAATTCGGCTGTTCTATTTGGCTTGTTTGATGCGGGAAGCGTCGTCGAGTGACCTGGCGCGTGCCGTTGTGATGCGATTGCAGCTTGCTGATGACCCGGCCAGTCAATTGAGGTTAAACGCAGTGATCAGTGCACGAATTTGAAGCTGTACAGCAACCTTTCCAGGTTGCTGGGGCTTGTGGCAGGGTCTATTCATGCTCGAAAGGCGGCAGCGGAATTTCACAGGATTGACAGGATTTTCAGGATTCACAGCATGCGACGAAAAAGCCGCCCTTGATAAATCTTGCGCGCATCCTGTTCATCCTGAAAATCCTGTCAATCCCGTGAAATTGTGACTTGGGTTGGCGGAACTTGGTTCCTGAAAGTGGCGAGAATGAATAGACCCTGGGGCTTGTGGCAGAGAGCACCCGGAAAACCTGCGGGTGTGGCAATCAGTTCAGCAGCAAGCTGGAAAGCTTGCTGTACTTTTCAGGAGGCACAACAAATGCGGCTCGGATTGAATTTTGGCTACTGGGGCTCTGTTCCCGTGGATAACGTTGCGTTGGCGCAGGAAGCCGACCGGCTCGGTTTTCATTCGCTCTGGACGGCGGAAGCGTATGGCTCAGACGCCGTGAGTCCGCTGGTCTGGCTGGCGGCGCAAACCAAACAGATCAATGTCGGCACGGCGATTATGCAAATGACGGCGCGCGTCCCGGCGATGGCGGCGATGACGGCGGCGACGATTGATTTGCTGACGGGCGGGCGCATGCTTTGCGGCATCGGCGCTTCGGGGCCGCAGGTTGTCGAAGGCTGGCACGGCGTCCCGTATGGCAAACCGGTGACGCGGGCGCGCGAGTACATCGAAATCATGCGCGCCATCTGGAAGCGGGAAGCGCCGCTCGTCCATCACGGCGAGCATTACGACATTCCGTGTCAGGGCGGCAGCGGCTTGGGCAAGCCGCTCAAGCTGATTCAGCATCCGCTGCGCCCGAGCATCCCGATTTATCTGGCGGCGGTGGGGCCGAAAAACGTCGCGCTGGCGGCGGAACTGGCCGACGGTTGGCTGCCGATATTCTTTTCACCGGAGCGCGTGGACGGTTACCGCGAATGGCTGGATGACGGTTTCGCCAAGGCGGGCAATGGCAAATCCATGACAAACGGCTTCGACATCGCGCCGACCGTTCACATAGTTCTTGGCGATGATGTGAACGCCTGTCGCAATCAGGTCAAACCGACGCTGGCGCTGTACATCGGCGGCATGGGCGCGAAGGGCAAGAACTTTTATTACGACATCGCCTGCCGCTATGGTTACGAAGCGGCGGCGGAGCAGATTCAAGGCTTTTACCTGACCGGCAAAAAGATGGAAGCGCTGGCCGCCGTGCCCGATGCGCTGGTAGACGAGGTCGCGCTGTGCGGGCCGCGCGCACGCATTGCCGAACGGTTGGCGGCGTGGAAGCATTGCGGCATCACAACCATGATCTGCGGCACTTCGGACCTCAATGCCGTGCGGATGATGGCGGAGTTGGTGTTGTAAACGAAAGCAGAAAGTCGTCAGTACCCAAGCGGAAGCATCGCCACCGCGTCACGAAGAAGACACGAAGAGAAACGTAAAACTTTGTGCTTTCTTCGTAGACCTTTGTAGGTGGAGAGTCTTTGTTTTGGATTCCAGCGGTTGCCTCAAGCCGCCGTCACAATTTCGGCAGGCTCGTTTTTGGCTTCTTGGTTAGCCACCGCGCTGAAGGCGCGCACGGGCAGTTTGATGGTGAATTCGCAACCTTGGCCGACCTCGCTCGTGACAGAGGCTTCGCCACCATGTGCCAGGGCCAAGTGTTTGACGATGGCCAAGCCGAGACCCGTGCCGCCGATGGCGCGGGAGCGGGCTTTGTCTACGCGATAGAACCGCTCGAACACGCGCGGCAGATGTTCGGCGGGAATGCCGCTGCCGGTGTCGCGGACGTGAATGAGATGGTGATTGCCGCATTCGGAAAGGGAAGTCGTGACGGTGACGCTACCTTCCGAACGATTGAACTTGATCGCATTGTCTATCAGGTTGATCAGGATTTGTTCCAAACGGCGCGGATCGGCAGTGACGCGCAAATCATCGAGCGTTTCATTTTGCAGGGCCACCTGTTGTTCGGCGGCGCGCGGCTTCAAGTGCGAGAAAATCTCGTTGACGAAGAGGCGCAGCGGGACGGATTCGAGCGTCAGGCGCACCTGGCCGGATTCGATGGCCGTGAGTTCGGCGATGTCGTTGACCAGCGCGCGCATGCGTTCGGCGTTGCGTTGAATGGTGTGCAGGAAGCGCAGGCTGTTCTCGGCATCGTCCAGGCCGCCGTCGAGCAGCGTTTCGGTGTAGGCCGTAATGGCGGCCAGCGGCGTGCGCAATTCGTGTGAGACGTTGGCGAGGAATTCCTGGCGCACAATTTCCAACCGTTCGAGTTGTGTGATGTCAATGAAGGCGCCCACGACGCCATCGGGGCCATCGGATTGGCCTGCGCGCAAATGCAGCGGCGTGGCATACAGCCGCAGGATGCGGCGATTTTGCGTCTCGGCTTCGCGCGTTTCCAGCCGCGCTTCGGCGCGTTCGCCTTTCGCCAGCACATGAGTAAAGGCGCGGTGCACTTGCGGATCGCGGCTCAAATCAGTCAGACGCGCCAGCGACCGCGTGCCCAGGTTGAGCAGCGTCCGCGCGGCGTCATTGACCAGCAGTACGTTGGCGTCGCGGTCGGTGATGACCAGCCCTTCGGCGACGGAAGCGACGATGGAGCGCAGCAGATTGCTGCTGTGTTCGGCCTGAGCCAGCGCGTCGCGCAATTGCTGATTGGCGTGACCGCGTTCTTTGAGCAGTTCGTATTGTTTGTGGATGACGAAGCGCGCCACGATGAAGGTCAAGACCCCAACGACAATGGTCGAGATGACGTGCGAGGTGTTGACGTCCATCGCTGGGAACAACAACGTTTTGGCGAGTTCATACGCGCCAAAAAAGATGATAACCACGAGCGTGGCAAGGATGGTTTGTCGTCGTTCCTGAGTCATTGCGGCGATTGGTAGTTGGCATTTGGCGATTAGCAGTTAGTGACTGCTTGTTGCGCCAAGTTCACTGCGCAGCCTGTTCATTGATGTTTGGGGTTAGTTCAGTGCAACCACGGAAACGATAGCCGATGCCGATGACCGTCTCAATGGAATTGCCGCAGAGGCCGAGTTTTTTCCGTAAGCCGCTGATGTGCACGTCCAGCGTGCGCGCTTCGCCGTAATACTCCAGGCCCCAAACCTGATCGAGCAGTTGTTCGCGCGGCACGACGCGGCCTTTGTTGCGCGAGAGAATGGCGAGTAAGGCGAATTCTTTGCGCGTGAGTTTGACGGCCTCGCCCTGCGCCAGCGCCGTGAAATTGCCGTAATCAATCTGCAACAAACCGTCGTGGTAGCCGGCTGGTTGTTGCGCTTCGTAGCCTGAACGGCGCAGCGCCGCTTTGACGCGGGCGACCAGTTCACGGACGCTGAAGGGTTTGGTCATGTAATCGTCCGCGCCCAATTCCAGACCGCGCACCTTGTCGCGTTCTTCGGTGCGTGCGGTCAGCATGATGATCGGTGTTTTGCGCGTGCGCTCTTCGGTGCGCAGACGGCGGCACAACTCAAACCCGTTCATGCCGGGCAGGTTCAGATCGAGGATGATGAGGTCAGGCACGGTTTCAGCCGTGGCATCGCCCCGGTGCCCGTTCCCCAGCGCGGCTTTCAAGGCGTCTTCAGCGCTTTCCGCCACACGCGCTGTATACGCAGCTTCGCGCTCCAGGTTGTACCGGATGCTTTCCGCAATATCCGGATCGTCTTCGATAACGAGGATGTATGGTTTCATAAGGTCGGGTCGTCGGCAGTCGGTCGTCGGGTTACCGCTGGCCGACTATCTCAATAATTGACTGTGTTTGATCACCAATGCTTCTTTCATATACACGACCAACTCGCAGATGTCTTTGACGTAATCGCCGATGCGTTCGAGGTGTTTGGCGACGAGTACGAGCCGGGCGGCGCGGCCACCGGAAGACGCATCGCGTGTCATGTGATCAAGCAAATCCTGAAAGATGCGGTCATAGAGCCGGTCAATTTCATCGTCGCGATCAATCACTTGGCGTGCGGCGACGGCATCGGCGGCGGCGAAAGCATCCAGCGACAGCCGCAACATCTCGCACGCCAGCCAACTCATCTTCGGCAAATCAAAATAAGGTTTCAATTGCGGCTCGTTATTCAATTGACCGGCCAACCGCGCGATGTTGCAAGCGTGATCGGCGATGCGTTCCAGGATGGGCGTAATCTTGATGGCGGTGACGACGATGCGCAATTCGTTGGGATCAGCGGGCGCGCGGGCCAATAGCGTAATGCACAATTGATCCGCTTCCAGTTCGAGCCGGTCAATCCGGTCGTCAGCGCGCAAAACCTGCTCAGCCAATTCCGAGTCACGCTCGATTAAAGCGCGCGTGGCTTGGTCAATGGCGCGCTCGACTTCGCCGCCCATCAGCAGCACGTGCTCACGTAAATGCTTGAGGTCTGTTTCCAACAGAGTTTTCATCGCTTCAAATCCCAACGAGGCCGCAGTTGTCGGCTTGCTTGCCGGTTGCAACCTGGCCGCCGCGCCCGCGAGAGTGACATCCGCCAATTCCCATTGCCAATCATCCGTTTTGCGCTCAAGGGTAGAGAAATCTGCCATTTACTTTTTTGAAATACAAGCGTGGGTAAAAAGCTTCTGCCATTGAACGGAAGCCTGCCTTAAAATTGACGATGGCAAGGTAATGGACAAGTGTTAGTGCGGTGTTAGCTTGATGTTATTTTGAAGTAAAGAACCTGAACACGCAGCCAAGCGCAGTCCGCTTCTACGCCCTTCGAGTTCGAGCTGATGAGGCGCGGGATCATCTCAAGCCTGACCAAAGCAACGAAAATAGGCTGACATTATGCTAGTGTTGATGGGTATGAAGAACGCCCGCCAGCGAATGATAAACGCGTCCGAAGTCAGTGAGTTTGCCTTTTGCGCCAAGGCCTGGAAGCTCAAGTGTGAAGGTGTGGTGGCGGACAGTCCGCACCTGGACGCCGGGACGGCCTATCACCGGGCGCATCAATCCCACCTCTATCTGGCCCAACGCCTGCGCAGGCTGGGGCTGGCCCTGGCTTTGCTTGCTTTGGCCGCAACCCTCATCTGGTTCATTATCAAACTATGACATTAGGCTGGCTGCTCCTCTTTTTGTTCGCACTGGCCGTTTTCTGCTGGCTACTGGCGCGGCAATTACGCCAGGGGAGTGGCCTGCTAGGTGGTGAGATTATTTATGAAGATGCGAGCGGCAAAAATCCCCGTGTGTTGGTTTCCCGCCGTTACGGTTTACGCGGGAAACCGGACTACCTGCTCAAAGATGGCGCTGGCTGGGTCATCCCGGTGGAATTGAAATCCGGGCGGATGCCACGCAATGGCCGCCCGTACCGGTCGCATGTGCTGCAACTCGCCGTTTACTTTCTTTTGGTGGAGGACGTGCTTCAGCAGGAGGTCGCGTATGGACTCGTGCGTTATCAAAATGGCGCGCTCCGGGTGCGGAACTCAAAGCAATTGCGGAAAGAGTTGCTGGCGGTAGTCAAAGAGATGAGGGCCGTGCTTGCTTGTGATAATGCGCGGCGGAGTCATCAGGACCCGCGCCGTTGCGAAGCATGTTCGATGGCGCACGGTTGTGATGAGCGGCTGGCCTGACCAATGCCGTTCTCTGGGAAAAGGCGGATGGTATGAAATGGGTAGTTGCTTTGGTTGCCGCCAAGATTCTCTAAACTCTCCGCTGTTCCTCTGCCAGGGAATGTAACCGCAGAGCCTAACAAAGAGAACCGGCAGGCTCATATCTGGCCTGCCGGTTCTCTTTGTTCTCAGAAATAGTAAAGGGAGTCTTTCGACTCCCAAAGTACCGGCGCGTCCTCAGCCATTAGGGTATTTCCGCGCCGAATTAAATGAATCCTAGCGCAAAAGTTTTGGTTTGAAAATAGGACAAACTCCTAGCCGAATGAGGCCGGGACCCTTCCAATCTTTCCCGTTCTGATAAGCCTTCGATTAACAAGTTGCTTAGGTCTTCGTGACCAGAAACACTCCAGCAAGTAACACCGCGCGACCCTCAAACGCGGGTGTGATCAAGGTCACGCGCGCCGTGTTGCCCACGTCGCTGTTGGCTCTCGCGTCCTGCCTTACCTTTCGCTACGTCGAAGCACAACGCTGGCAGTGAGTGAAACAAGCTGTGGAATCAACACACGAGGCGTCCAAATCGCCGTCACTCACACCCGCGAACTATTGAATTGAGCCGCCAATGAAAAGTGAACTGGCGGCCAAAGAGACGCTCAAAGAGACGACCAAAAACGAGGAGACACAATGTTAAACAACAATACGTTGCAACAAAACAACCCCGCAACGACCCCTGCCTGGCGCAAGCCAGTGCGGAATTTAGGCTTGGCTTTAATCCTTTCACTCGCCACGCTCGGCAGCGCTACCGCCGTGCTCGGACAAGAACCCGACGACAAACCGCTGGCCATTCCCGCGCGGCTCGGTCTCAAATCGGGTACGTTGACCCCGATGCCCGGCCGGAATATCTATCAAGCGAATCCCATCGTGAACGAAACGGCGGGGACTCAACAGGTAGCCGGGACGCGTTCGACCAGCGGCGTTTCCGACATGGTTGGCACGCTGAGCGTGCAAAATTTTCAAGGCACGCAGGCGAATCTTTCCAACACGCACGCTTCGGCGGATGGCTTCCGCAACTACTTTAACACTTGGTACACAGCCAACTTTGCGCGGCGTGATTCGGCTGTTTCGGTGTGGCTATATAACGATATAGCGGGCGGCGACAATTATGATCTGTGGACTTCCGGCGGCACGGATTTGGGGATTGATGCCGTGCGCGCGGCGTGGCATTCCGGCCACGGCGGCATGTGGTCCACCAATGTCTTCTTCGCACCGATGGGCGCCAACTGGGGCGGGCGCGGTTGGAACGCCTTTTCCAATCAAATGTTCCTGGGCGGGAACAATTACAGCTATGGCGACGAACGGCTGCGCTATATGTTCTGGGATACTTGCAACAGCGTGATGGTGAGCGGCGGGAACGATCCTTATTCGACCTGGGGTACGCGTTCGCGCGGCGTGCGGATGGTTTTTGGGTACGAGACGACGTCGGTTGATAGTGGCGACTATGGCAAGTATTTCTGGGAGGAATGGAACAAAGGCAAGACCCTGTCGCAGGCGTTCCTGGATGCAAGCTGGCGCATCAACACGGGCCAAAGCCCGTCCGTGGTGGCCTTTGGCAGCGACGCGACCGATGCCACCAATCGTTTGAACAACGAACGTTACCTTTACGCTGGCTCGGTTGGGAATAACTGGGGGCAATGGAGATGGTATTACGCGCGCAGTGCCGCTCGTGCCGAACTGTCTTCGCCTGTGAATGCGGCCAACCTCTTCCGCCAGGGGCAGACACCGATGCGGATTTACAGCGTCGCCGCGAAGAGCAATACGGCGGATGAATTCGTTGAAACGGCCCGCATCTTTGGGATTAAGGTCAACGGCGAGTCGCAAATTCAAAACCGTCCGCAGGGCTTGCGCGCCATCGAGACCCCTGGCGCCACCTTGGTGATGGAAGCCAATGGCAATTTTGAATTGGCCCTGAAGGCGACTGCGACACCCAACAATGACCAGCAGATCGTGCTGGGTGATGATGAACTGATTCGCCAAGCCCGTGAACTCGCCGGACAGTTGAGCTTGCTCAAAGGACAGGAACTGACGGTGGGCTTGATTCGCGATCTGAACGAAAGTGGTGGCGGCAATGCGGCGACACTGGCGGCGCGCGTCGTGGAAAAGACGGTGATTTTCGATCAGATGATTGACGGCTTGCCCTTTATTGATCCCCAGGCAGGTCACCTCGAAATCACCTTTGACGCACGCACCGGTCAAGCGCGCAGCGTTCGCAGCACGCTCCAGCAGATGGACACTGCCAAACTGGCCGATGCTGCTCCGACTCAGCAGTTGTCGGTGGAAGACGCGCGCTACGAAGCGTTGTCCAAAGCTCAATTGCAGGCCAAAGCCGGTCAGCTAGAGATCGTTGCTGGCAGCGAAGCCACAGGCTGGCATTTGCTGGACGGGAAGATCGTGCCGGTGTTCCGGGCGGAGGTCAAAGATCCGAATCAGCAATTCGGACGCCCGCAACTGGTCGTTGTTCCCTTGATCAAGTAACAGAAGCGGTTCGTAACAAACCCAAATGAAAAGAGGCGGGAGCTTGCTCCCGCCTCCTTTTTTGATGAAGCTGGCGTCAAGGATCAGGGCAAGTCGTCAGCGCTTGAGCGTAACCGTATCGAACTGCTTGCCATCCAGCCCGTAGGCTTCAATTTTCAGCTCACTGTCGGTGACGGAAGCCAGCAGAAACGATTGTTGCTGATCCTGCCCAAAGGCGGTGAAGTTGCTCTGTTTGTTGAGCGTGTTCCGCATGATTTTGCCGCTGCAACCTTCGGTGATGTACTGCACGCCGTTTTGTGGCTTGATGCGTTCGTAAGCGTGCACGTGTCCGGCCAGCACAAGTTTGACATTGTATTTGTCGAACAGCGGGTGCAACTGGTTGCGCATGGTTAGATAGGGCGGATGCATACGCCCCGAAGAAAAAAGCGAATGATGCATAAATGCCACTTTCCACTTTGCTTTAGACGCTTTGAGCGCGGCCTCCAGCCAGGCCAATTGTTCAGTTTTGAGGCCGGTTTCAGCAGTAGTATCAAGCACGAAAAATTCGACCAGGCTGTCATTGTCAGCCGTGCCTTTGACGAAGTTGTAATAGCGTTTGCCATCCATGTTGAAGTGCGGGTATTTAAGATGATCCTCGACCGAGGCGGCATCGTGGTTGCCCAGCGCCGCGTAAAACTTGACGTTGGCATCCAGCAAAGCTTTGTAGGGGGTTTCAAAACGCGGCTTGAAATACTTTGGCCTGCCATTGCCATAAATGTTATCGCCCAGCATCAAGACAAAGTCGAAAGGCGTTTTTTCGCGGGCGGCAGCCATTTGCCGGGCGATCTCATATTGTTCCTTGCTGCCATCCCCACTGTCCCCGATTACGGCGAAGGTCAGCGGCGGCGGGGCGTTTTGCGACCGGCTGGCGCTGGTGTAGCAGAGCAAAAATAAGAGGACAGCAACATAGATTTGAATCTTTTGGCGCATATTTTTCCTTCTCCTTACAGGTTTCTCCTCATAAGATAATGTCACCCCAATCCAATTCAAAAATAATGCGAAAATGCTCAACTGCTGCGGGTTCAGCCGTAATCAAACCGACTTCGCGGCGCTGATCCAGTTCAACTTTGCGCAGGCTTTGGCTGCCAAAAAAGAGGTCGCGCCCGTCTCGGATGATGGCCTGAACGTGCAAGCGTATCTGCGGCATTTTGCGCACGGTAATACCCTTGGCGTGTTTGTTGAGTGAACCGATGACCTTGATCTCGACGCCCGCGCGCGCGCGTTCTTCCAGGTGCCGAATCATTTGGGCGTCACTCAACTTGTCGTCATAAATCAGCAATTGCCGTTCGGCGCCCTGAATAAAGGCCGACAATTTTTTGCGCGCATTGACCGGGCTGACCACAAACGGTTCCGCTTCGGGCACGTGGTTGATTTGCAAAGTGTCGGCTTCAAATAGGCCAATGGCTTCATGCACCAGCAGCGGATCTTCGGTAACCACGCCGAAGCTGCGGCTGTGATGAATGTCGAGAAAGGTGAAATTAAACGTCAGCAGGAAAAGACGGCGCCGGTCAATGATCATCACTTTGCTGTGATAGCGCACCAAATCTTCGGCGGTGCGCGTGATGAGCACGCCCGCATCGGTGAGGCGTTTTTCCAGCTTCTTGATTTCTTTGAGGTCTTCGCGGTTGGTGTAAGTGGTCAGGGCGTGCACGCGCACACCGCGCCAGGCGGCTTCGATGAGGGCCTGTTCGATCTCCAACCGATCCAGGCGATAAATGACAATCTCGACTGATTGTCGAGCCTCGCGAATTCCCTGTAATAACGGCTCAATGCCATCACGGGGTTGAACGATAACGCGCATTTCGTGAGTCGGAGACAGGGCACAGCGCGTTGGCTGACGGAGCGAAGAGGCTGCCTTTTCGCTCCGTCACGCGGTGACGCCAGCGCTGTTTATATGCCGCCTGCGGCCTTCAGTTGATTGATGCGGCTACGAATCACTCCAGTGAAGCCATTGACTTCTTCCTGGGTGGCGCCGGCCGCGCGGAAGGCGTCGCGGATTTGGTTGTCAGTAAGTTGGCCGATGATACCGGCAAACCAGCGGACGTGTTCGCGTGGCACACTCTTGAGCGAACTGCCCATCTTGCCAGTGTAATGGAAGCGCACGGCATTGCCGCTCGTGCCTTCGATAAAGGCCTGCTTAGCGTAGTCGGCCAAATCCCATTTCGAGTGTGAGGTAAATCCACCCGCGTGACCGAGTGTGCCGCCCCAATCAGCGACCAGGTACCACTCTTTAACGCTGCCGTCCTCGTCATACATACCCAGCACGTTGTTATTGTCCGGTTTCGCATCCCAATCATTCAGCAAGAAGCCGAGCATGGCCAAGCCATAGAGTTCGCGTTTGCCATTGAACGGATTGCTGTCCCACCCCCAGGGAATACGGCGGCGCGCAATGTTGTCAGGGCGTTTTTCGAACATGCCATTGGTGAAGGAACCGTTGCCGACGAATTTTCGGGCGCGGCCCAGGCCCGTTACGCCATTGACCTGGCCGGAAGGGACGAAATAACTCTCTTCAACCATATAGCCACAGGCCCAAACGATGCGGCTGCACGCGACTTCGGCGTGGACTTCTTCATCGAACTTGATGTTCCATTTGACGCCATTGGCATCAATGACCTTGATCTTCGGATTGGTACCGGTCAGGTCTTCTTCCTTGAATTGGAAGGGCGGTTTGGGCTTGCCTTCCTCGCTGCCAATGCCCAGCAGTAAATCTTTGGCGGCGACGTTGCCTGGGTCACGCCACATAATCGGCGTGCCTGTTTCAGTCGGCGCATTAGCGGGGATTTTTCTGCCGCCGCCTTTGCTGCTACTGCTCTTGCCGCTGACCTTGCTGTCACTGCCGCTTTTACTCTCTTTGCTATGCTTATCCTCTTTTGCTGGTTTCTCTTCTTTTTCCTTTTTACTCTTTTGCGCCAGGGCCGTGTTGAACGGTAGCGTGCTGGCAGTGGCGAGACCTAAAGCGGCGATGAAAGCCAGTAGCGTCAGCGCACGAAAGAGTGGGGTACGCGTGTTTGACATTGGTTGACCTCCTACTAAAGTTTCAATCCTTGCGTTACGTGTTTGCGAGCGGAATTGCTGCACGAGGCGAGCGCGTCAGCCTCGATCATACATGCGGATTATGGGGCCGGAAAAGAACGGGGATAAATTAAAAGTCCAGAGCCGGCAAGCGCTGGTTTGTAACATTGCTTTCTGCCGGCTACGGGCGAAATTTATTTCGCTTATTTGTAATCCAGTTTCAGATAGCTGCCCGCATCGCCGACCACCAGCACGAAATTCTGCCCATTCAGCGACACCCCGGTGATGCCTTCGGGCTTAAATTTCTCTTCGAGCTTGATGACATGGCGCGGTTGATCTGTCGTGTTCCCGCTCCATTCCCACAAACCAAATTCGGTTTTCTTTTCGTTGTCGGGCGCGCCCGAAATGATGAGGAAAGTGCGCGAATGGGCGTCATAGGAAATATCGCGCACGCCCTGTCCATCCAGTGAAAGCGGAATCACAGATGGTTGATCTACTTGGATATTATTGATCGAAAATGGCGCCAGCGGGTTGACGAGTTTCAAAGGAATCAACACCGCCTGGCTGCCAATAAACGGCGAACGCAGTCCGAGCAAGAGCCTTTCGTGATTCGGATCGTAAGCCAAACCCTCGATATTCAACCCGCCTTCCCAGCCAGGCGCGGCGCCTTTGGCGCTGATTTCAGGCACATTCTTCAATAGGAACCCGCGCAGATCGCTAATGATTTCGGCTTGCGACCCGCGCATGGTTTGCGTTTGCGGATCGAAGGAGAAACGCATAATGGAGTTGGACATGGGTTGATTGGGATCGGACAGCGAAGTGACCGCATAAACATACGAATTACCGTAGGTGATGGCTTCCGCATCAACGAAGCTGACGCCCAAGGGGATGGGTTTCAGATCGCCCGCCTGTTTACCCGTGGCGTCCAAGGGCATCCACAATAATTCGTTCTTGCGACCGTCGTCGGCGATTAACACCCCATTGCCGCCTGGTACCGTAATCACTCCTGAAGTTTCGGGTTTCTTGCCGAAGAGGCCAGTGCTGAACCCTGTCCACGAACCGCCGGGAACCAATCTGACAACGGCTGCGTTGCCGCCGCTACTGGCGTTGCCGCCACCTCCTGCCCCACCACTGTCATGGCCAGGGCGCAGCGCGAAGTAACCCAGAGCCAGCGTCAGCATCGAACCCACGACCGTCGCCAGAATACGCCCGCCGGAATTGACCAGCGCTGCCCGTAAGCGTTCGTCCTCTTTTTTCTTGCGCTCCTTCTCCTTGTCCTTGTCCTTGTCTCTTTTTTTGCGCTCCTTTTCCTCGTCCGCCGAAAGCGGCGCACCCACGGCATTCAACGCGCCTACGCCGGCTACCGCTGCGGCGACCGCTGGGCCAGCGCCTGTCACCGTTGCCAAACCTGCACGGCGGCGAATTTCTTCCAAGGCCTCCAAGGAAAGCCGCGCGGTTTTGTTTTCGACCGTTTCCGCCGGGTTGCGGAAGGTCAGCAATACTTTGCCCAATTGCAATTTGTCGCCGTGTTGCAGCGTCCAGGCTTCGTTGCTGATACGGGTGCCGTTGACGAAGGTGCCATTGCTGCTGCCCAAATCCACCACGCTGAAGCCCCCATCGCGCGCCAGCAAGGCCGCGTGCATGCCGCTGACGGTCGGGTCATTGAGCACGACTTTGTTGTGTGCGGCTTTGCCGAGAGCGATTTCCGGCTGATTGATGGGAATTTCCAACTTTTCCCCGGAAGGCAGTACGCCGATCAAACGCGGCACAAATTGTTTATCAAGCTGCGCGGCAATCTCGCTCGCCGTCGCCAGCCGCAAGCTGAGCGGTTTGTTGACTTGGTTTTTGATCGCTTCCAGCGCCGCCTGGTCGGTCGGGTCGGCCACAGCCAAGAGCAACTCTCCCGGCTGCCCGGCCAGCGGGGCCATGAGTTTTTCGCGCAAGAATTGCGGCTTCAGCTTTTGCGCCATGCCGAGATCGAGTTCCGCCGTGCGCATATCCACCAGTTGCAAATTGAAGGTGCGGCTCATCAAATCGCGCAGCCCCAATTCGGTGACGACTTTTTCTTCCAGCAAGGCGCGATAAAGGCGGCGGCCCCGCGCGTTCTTTTGGGCTTTGTCCACTTCGGTCTGGGCGACGATTTTGGAATGGACCAACGCACGCGCCACGGTGTCTTCGCTGGGTAACGGCGGGGCGTTGGGCGGCGGCGGCGCTGGCGGCGGCGGCGGCGGCACAGAGCCTGCGCCTAAAATTTCGGTGGCAGAGAGGGTCACGGTTTGATTGGCGGCGGCGTTGTTGCGAAACGTGATGATGCAGTGCCCCAACTTGATCACATCGCCGGATTTCAACTCGCGCGGTTCGTTCAAGCGGGTTTCATTGAGGAACGTGCCATTGCGGCTGCCCACATCAATCAGCGTATATTTCTGGCCGTCAAAACGAATCAAGGCGTGATTGGTGGAAACGGCGGCATCGCCCAGGATCAGTTCATTATCGGGGCCTTTGCCGATGCGGGTGTCGGGGCGCGTCAGCTCGCGTTCCATAGACGCGCCCTCGCGCGTCGCGATTTGCAACGTGGCATGAGCTTTCTCGGTTGCGTTGGAGGTGGCGCCGGAGCCGGACGGGGAATTGGTCACGTTCGACATTGTGCAGATTCCTTCAGGGACTAAGCTGGCATACGTTGCGATAGAGCTTTTATAAAGTCGCGTTGAATCAAGGATTACAAGCCGCAACGCAACGGCGATGCTAATCCAGTTCGCGGGCTAAATCAATATGGTGATGTGGCGCGTCCGGGCGCGCCAATTCAGCCAATCATGAGCCGCGGCGCCAAGCCTGCGCCAAATCCCAAGGCGTTCCTGACCGCCGTTTTTTGTCCTCTTACGATCCCCACGCGCTGTTCCAGCCGCTATAAATCCAGAACATCTGAATAAGCGCTTCGTAAGGTATAATCGCTTGCGCCGCCACCTGCCAGCCGCTATAAGCGGCGACAGGACGGCGCAAGCGATTCCCCATAGTTCAAGCCGCAATGACCAAACTGGCAAATCCGAACATGACGTATCGAACCTTCTTTACAGCGGTTTTCAAATGCGTGCGACCTGCGGGCATCACACGCAGCGTAGGGGCAGACCTGTGTGTCTGCCCCGGTGGCATTTGCAGTCAGCGAGTTTGTCTGACGCGACCAGGGCAGACACGCAGGTCTGCCCCTACGCTGAGGTCGCACGCAATCGCAAACCGCTTTAAGTTTGCGCTACTGGCCTTAACCGGGCTGGCCCTCACCCTTCAACTGTGCGCGCAGTCTGTCCAATCGCCAAACGCCACGCTTGCCGCGCATGCGCCGCCCGCGATCAGCGCTGAGTTGCGGCAGCAGACCTTTGAGATGGTTTGGCGCACTGTGAACGAAAAGCATTTTGATCCGGCCTTTGGCGGCGTGAATTGGGAGCAGATACGCACCAAGTATGCGCCGCAAGCCGCCGCCGCCAAAAGCGAGGCAGAGTTTTACGCCCTGTTGCAGCAGATGCTGGGCGAACTGCATCAATCGCATTTCGCGGTGATCCCGCCTGAGTCCGTCATTGATGACGATCACCAGCCTGCCTTGGGTGAAATCGGCGTGGCGGTCAAGCTCATCGGCGCGCAGGCGTTCATCAGCCAAGTCAAACCGGATTCCGCCGCCGCGCGCGCGGGGTTGCGTTCCGGTGATGCCTTGCAGCAAATCGGCGGCGTCCCGCTTACGCAATTGATCCAAAAACTAAGCAAGAGCACTGAATCTGAAGCCATCAAGCGCTTGCGCACAGAGCGCCTGATCCTGGCACGTCTCGCTGGTGAGCCGGGCAGTGCTGTGAAATTAAGCTATCTGGATGCGCGCAATCAACCGCATGAAATTACGTTGACGCGCACGCGCGTTACCGGCGAATACTCGCCCGCCTTCGGCAACTTTCCGCCGCAACGCATGGAATTTGAAGCGCAACGCTTGCCGAGCGGTTACGGCTACATCCGCTTTAACATCTGGGTCATGCCGATGATGCCGAAGTTGCGCGCCGCGCTGCGCGAACTGGCGGATGCGCCGGGGTTGATTTTCGATCTGCGCGGCAACCCGGGCGGCATCGGCGGCATGGCTTCAGGCCTTGGCGGTCACCTGTTTGAAAAAGAAACCTCGCTGGGCCGCATGCAAATGCGCAGTGGCTATACCAATTTCGCGATCTTTCCGCAGACGTTGCGGTATACCGGCCCGGTGGCGATCTTGCTCGATGGCGGCAGTGCTTCGACCAGCGAAGTCTTTGCCAGTGGGATGCAGGAACTAGGCCGCGCTGTGATTGTGGGCGAACGCAGTGTGGGTGCTGCGTTGCCGTCGGTCTTTCAAAAACTTCCGACGGGCGCGCTCTTTCAATATGCCATCGGCGATTTCAAAACGCCCAAAGGCGCCTTGATCGAAGGACGTGGGGTGCTGCCCGATGTGGAGATTAAACTCACCCGCGCAGGTTTGCTGGCCGGACGTGATTTGCCCCTGGCTGCGGCTGTTGCCCAATTAGAGAAGCAGCAGAAGCATGAGCGTCCGTCTTCAAAAGCCGTGGGCAAGTGAGTTTGTTTGTGAGTTGTCCTGATGTTGGCCGCGCGCGTTTGACCAACGCCGCTGCCGCTTAACCCTGAAAGCCCTAAAAGGAGGGGAGAAGAACCATGAAACGTTTTGCAATGATCTGTTGTGTGATGATGCTGGGCGTCAGCTTGGCCCTGGCGCAGGCGCAAGCCCAATCCCAAACGAAAATCGAAGGTTCCAAAGCTGATGCCAAACCGGAAACGAAACCGGCGGCGGCGGAGTTGCCGTCGGTGGACAAGATTCTGGAAAAGTATGTGACCGCGCTGGGCGGTAAGGCGGCTATTGAAAAGCTGACCAGCCGCACGGCCAAAGGCAGCTTTGAATTGCCCGCGATGGGTGCGAGCGGTTCGTTCGAAGCCTTCAGCAAAGCACCCAATAAATCCGGGACCAAAGTCGAAATTGCCGGGTTTGGCGAGATCCGCAGCGGCTTCGACGGAACGAAAGGCTGGGCGCAAGACCCGATGAGCGGGTTGCGTGAAATGAGCGGTGCCGAACTGGCCGCGACCAAGCTCGACTCGGAGTTTTTCAAAGACCTCAAGATGAAAGAACTCTACAAACAACTCGTCGTCAAAGGCAAAGAGAAGGTCGGTGATGCCGAAACCTTCGTGGTCGAAGCGACACCCGCCGAAGGTGTGCCCGAGAAGTATTACTTTGATGCCGCCACGGGGTTGCTATTGCGCCACGATACCGAACGCGAAACGCCGCAAGGCAAGATGGCGATTGAAACCTCGTTTGAGGATTATCGCGTGGTGGACGGTGTGCAGGTTTGGCACACGATGAAACAGAGCACGCCAGCCTACGCGATGGTAATGAAGGTAACGGAGGTCAAACACAATGTCGCCATTGAGGACGCCAAGTTCACCAAGCCGTCCGGCCAATAACCAGGCGGAACTTGAGCAATGAAAAGCGGGAGCGCGATTGTCACAATCGCGCTCCCGCTTGGCTCTTGGCAACAATCACAGCCGCGTCAAACTTCAGCCGTTTGGCCGCGCTGCTTTTCCTGCGGTAACAAATCAGTGGTGCCTTCGGTGATCGAAGGAAAGATTTCCTGTTCACTAACGAGATGTGGCGGCAACGCGGCGGCCTGGGCCGGCGTGGGCAAAGATGCCGTATTCGGCACCGTCAGTGCCCGGCGTGGCATAAGTGGCTGTTCCCCTGGGTCATCCTGTCCGTTCAACATCTGGTGCAAACGCCAGATGCCGCTCAGCAAAAGCGGTAAGCCACAAGCGGCAAACAAGCCCGCCAGAATCGTAATTACCCTGACCCGCTTGGCAAATTTCTCGGCGTCGGGATCGAGCATAAAAAACAGCAGGGCCACCGCCACTGCCGCCAGCCAAAGCAAGCCGCCGCTTAGCAAGGAATGATAGGCCGCGCGCGAATTGGCCGTCAGCCGCAAGACTTCCAATTCCGCCGGTTCAGTTGCCGCATTGGGCGCGCCGCATTGTCGGCAAAACCGCGCGCCCGTGACGGCTTCCGCGCCGCAAGCGGCACAGGCGGCGGTTGCCGCGCGCGCCACCGCGAGGGCGATCAAGGCCTCGGCCTCGCGCATCAGCGTGTGGCGGTCGCCCTCGACCAGCATCGGATTTTTCACGGTGTAATCAAAGGTCGCACGTGTGGTGTTGTGGCTGATGGCCTTCAGCCCGATCTGCAGCGTGATCGGATAATCGAGCACGTTGGTCGTACAGCCGTTCTGCCCCCAGCCATTGGCCCGGCGGCGCGCACGCAACAGATTTTCATCCAGCACGCGATACCCCAATTGTTCCAGCGCCTCGCTCAACCGGCGCCGCACCGTTTCGATGTCCCCTGAAACCAGGCGCACCACCTCGTGTTCAGCGACGCCGTTTACGTCATACATCCCGCCCATTTCTGCGCTCATTGCCAGTCCTCCTGACCTTGCTAAATTGTTGCGGAGAAGATTTTCTTTCAGGTGTATTGAGCGTTACGCCTTGCCTCAATGCGGAGTTCCCATTTTGCCGGACGTGCGGTTAGAATGCCACCGCACTTTTCAACCCTGTTCCGCCAACGAAAGGAATCTAAATGGATGCTCTTGGAATGATCGAAACGCGCGGCCTTGTGGCCATGATCGAAGCCGCCGACGCGATGGTCAAAGCCGCCAACGTCACGCTGGTCGGTTATGAAAAAGTAGATGCGGGCCTCGTCACCGCCATCGTGCGCGGCGAAGTCGGCGCGGTCAAAGCCGCCGTAGAGGCCGGCGCCGCCGCCGCCCGCAAAATCGGTGAAGTCACCAGCGTCCACGTTATCCCGCGCCCGCACGGCGAAGTCGAAGAAGGCCTGACCGTCATCCGCACCGGCGAAACCACGCGCAAACCGATCAGCGGTTCGGTCAATCCACAAGAGGGATGAGCGATGAGGCGCGCGCGAGAATGAAAGAGCAAGACTTGAGCGTGCGAACAACGGAAGTTTGCGTGGCGCAACGTCCGGTTGTATTCGCAACTGCCAAAAACGGCGGAGGCACAAATCATTGGAAAGCAGGTTCTGCGTTCAGGTACTTCTATCGGTGCGTATTACCGGGAGTCGTGTCGTGCTAAATCAGATGCCGAATCTTTGCAGCAGCGCCCCGGGCAGTCCGCGAATTTTGCAAAAGCACGGTTCTCCCAGAGCGGTTCGGCGTCTAAGAGTTGTTCTTGCCTGAGCTTTGATTATGTGTGAATGAATTAAGCGGGCGGCGCCAAAGACAAAGCAGCGGCCAAGACCAAGTGTTTTTGGCCGTTGCTTGAAGTTTTGCAGTGCGAACGCCCCGTTGTGGTCGCGCGGGATCGCCAGTTCAAGCGTCGAGTCTATGGCCAGCAAACTTCTTCAAATTCAGATTGGTATTGCCTGAGGCGGCCCCTTCCTGCAAGGGCTGGCGATGCGGATCGAATTGCCCTTGGTATGCGAAATTGCCATTCACCTCCGTCATTGCCCGCGCATTGCCAAGATGATTTGTATGTGACCAGTAAAACTGACCGTCTGTGGCTTGCTGGGCCAAAAGCCTGTCTCCGGCATAAACATACGCTCGCTGCACACCCGCACTCGTCACTTCAATCGCCGTGTTCCCCAACGTACTCGACCGCACATACCACACCGTCCCGCCGCCCTCTACCTTCTTCACCCGCATCCCCGCCCCATCATACCCATACTGCCCTAATGCCCCATTGTTCACACTCGTCATCCGGTTCGCCGCGTCGTATGCGTAGGTCATCCCATCACCCTGCGTCAGGTTCCCCGCGTTGTCATAGTAAAACGGCTGCGTCTGCCCGTTCTCTGTCACGCTCAGCAGGCGGTTGTTGAGCGGGGCGGTCGTGCTGTTGATGTCGTAATTCAGGGTGTAACTCGGATTCGGCCCGCCACTGCCGCTGCCTGTGCGCAGATTGCCGAAGGCGTCGTAGGTGTAATAGCGCGAGTACGCACTGGCCGTCGCGTGGGTCAGCCGGTTGTAGCTGTCGTAGGTGTAGTTGACCGAATACTGCCCCTCTACGCCATTCGTGATGCTGCGGATGCGGTTGTTGTTGTGGCTTGTCGCGTCGTAATACTCGTAGGTGTAATTGGTGATCGAGCCTGTGCCGTTCGGCCCGACCTTCATGTTAATCGGTTGTTGCCGCGTATCGTTGTAACCCATCGTCAGTTGCAAGCCGTTGCCGTAATTCAACTGATTGATGGCGCCTGTTACTCTGGGTTGCAAGGCCGGCAGCGGGGCATAAAACAAACTGACGATTAACACCGCGGTCAATATGCTGGATAAGCTGCGGCGGACGGCGGATGAACGAAATCGGCTTTGGCGCATAAACAAACTCCCTTTGGCAAAGGCTGACGAAAATGGTGTATGTTACTCGCGGCAATTACACCTCAAGCAGCCGGCGCGCTGATATAGGCTGCGGCGGAGTAACACGCTGTTATGGTTGATTAACTTGCAGATTCCGGTTCGCTAGCAATACTTGCGGAGTAGCCGGAAAAAGAACTGGATTAAGTTACTAGGTTGAAGGCCCGAATTGTTGAGTTACCTGCTGCATCATACGGCTTGGGTGCATAACGCATGGGGCTGGCTTATACGCCCCTTGTTACGCACCGGTCAATTGGAAAAATTTATCAACTCATGCGAAAGGGATTGCGCGTGCTTCGCTGTGAAAGCGGAAACCTGAAGGGGTGGAGCTGATTTGATGACTAATCGCTGACCGTTTTCAACACCCGGCCCACCAGATGATCCACGCGCCAGCGCGGGCCAACGCGCTGGGCCAGGCTGAGCAATTCGGCCCACCAGAGCACACGTTTGATGGCGCTCTCAGACATCTCGGTCATTTGGTTGAGGGACTTGTGCAGTTCTTCGAGCGTTTGCGCGCCCTCCTTTTCCAGGGCCAGCAAAACACGCAGCGCGTGCAAATGGCTTTGACCCAGCGCGGTTTGATCAACGCCCAGGGCGCGGGCTAGATCGCGGGCGGCGGGTTTGTCACGCAAATCTTTGGCGGTGGCGCGCAGGTGATCCATCCAACTGAAGCTGTCAATCTGGCTGCGTTGATAGAAATACTCGAGCAGCATCGGCCAGTTGCCGGTCACCGCGGTGATGCGCTCGCGGGCGTCATCGTCAATGCTGAAGCTGCGATCATCCAGCCATTGGCGCAGGGCATCGTCGTGCCAGGGTTTCAAGCTATACGCCGTGGCGCCTTTGCCGGGCAATAACTCGAAAGGCGTTTGTTGCTGATTGAGCAGGTTCCAGGCTTTGGCCGGGTCGGCGATAAACGCCACGCGCACGAAGGCGCGCGTGGCGGGCGCGTCTTTCAGCCGTTGATGCGCGTCCTCTATCCAGCGCGCTTCCCAGGGACTGGAAGGCAGCACGAGCATCAGCGTCGTGCCTTCGGCCTGGCGCTCAAGCGCTTCGTTAAGCTGCCGAATGAAGGATTGATGTTCAGTGCCGTCGAGCGCGGCAAAGAGTCCGCGCGGCGTGGCGACTTCGATAAATTCGCGCAGGTCGGTCAGACCCGCCGCTTCGTTGCCAAACACGACGGAGAGGCCGTTCTGGCGGCTGCGCATTTCCATGATTTCTTGCGCGGTCAGCGGGCTGCGGCGCGGCGAGCCGGTGCGGGCGGCGCGGAAGGTGCTGGGGTTGTATTTGGGCGGCATCTTGCGCGTGCGTTGCAATTCGGCGGCGATCTGATCTTCGTTGCCTAAGAGCACGGCGACGCCCTTGCTGCGCAGCGTGTAACCATTGTCGGTCGCGCGCAGAATGCCCAAGCCGACCATTTCATCCAACAGCACGGGCAGCGCATTGTCGGCCAGGATGGCTTCGAAGCCCTCTTCCCACCAGTAGCGCGCCTGCTGCGAAATCCAAGAAATCGAGAAGCCTTGCGAAAGCAGTTTCTCGTCGTTTTGCAGCAGGGAATCGGCCATCAGATAGGCGATCACGCCATAACGTTCGTCTACTTGTAAGGTGGCTAATAACCCGGCGCGGATGGCGGCGCGCATGTCCTGGCCGCGATAGGCCTCGTCCACATCTTCGGAAGTGACGAAGTAGGGCGGCCCCGCGTTGCTGTTGCTGGCGCGGTTGGAATTGGTCAGGTATTTCAGCAGGTGATAGCAATAATGCTGAATCAGGCTCGGATAGTAATTGGTGCGCCACAAAATGCGCCGCACCAAATCCGGCGATTCAAACGTGTAACCGAGGGCGGCCAACGGTTCTTCGATCAGGCGGCGCGCTTCTTGCGCTTCGTGGCCGAGCAGCGGGCCGATGCTGATGGGCGTGCCGAACTGGGCCAGCGGATGATCGGGAATGCGCGTCATACGCGGAATGTTGTGCACGCCGGCGAAGACGAATTTGAAACGCCGGCCGGTCTTTTCCATCACGCCGCGCACACGCGAGGCGCGCACGAATTGTTCTTTTTCGTCGGCTTCGAGGAAGCGGTCGGCCTGATCGAGCAACACCAAGATGCGCCGCTGTTGATTGCCATCCAGCCACTGGCAGACTTGGTCGAGTAGCGTGGTCGGATTGTCATGCCCGCCGCTCACGACTTTGTGCCGTTTGAACTCTTCGCCCAACAAGAGCCAGAGATCGTCCAATTGCCGTTGTGTGCCGATGTTCTCGCCTTCCAAGTCCAAAAAGACAGCGATGCGTCCTTGCGCGGGATCGTGGAAGTTACGTTCGACATCGCGCAGTAACGTGGTCTTGCCCAACCGGCGTCCGCCATACACGAACCCCGTGCCGGTCGGACTCATGATGGATTTCCGTTCCTGAATGCGCCCGTAAAACATTTCGGGTGAAACCGCCGTGGCCGTGTAAGGCTCAGTCCAGGTGAATGGCAAGGCGGCTTCAAACAACGTGTGCAAGCGCGGCGCGCGTTGGCCGTAGAGATAAAGAATCAGCACGTCATCTATCACGACCAGCGTTTGATGACGTTCGCGGCAAAGCCGGGCCAGCGCCGGGCGCATATCGTCATTCATTTGACCGAAGTAAAAGACGAAGACCGGGCTGCCAAACGAAGTGTCGCCGACGAATTGCAATAACTCTTCTTCGGTGGGGCGATCCCAAACGCACAGGATGCGGTATTTGCCTTTGGCGTCCGAACCGTAAGCGGGAACCGGGCAACGCTCGCGTCCGATGATGGGATCGGTGACGAGCGTGATCCAGGTCAGATTTTCCTCCTGCTTGAGCGTGGCTTCTTTGAAGGTGAGACCGAGGAACGGCAGAATTTTGGCGATGTCTTCCTCGCTGATGGTTTGCATGCGCCGCGTGTTAAACCAGGCGGAAATGGCGCCGGCCACGGCTTCCAGGTCGAAGTCCTTCAAGCGCAGCCCGCACAAATCAGCTCCGGCACGCGCGCGTTGGATGACGGCATACAGCGGCACCTGTTTCAGATAATCGCTCAGTTCGTGCGCTTTTTCCGGATAGAAGCCGGCGAAGTTGTCGTGCGCCTCTTCGGTTTCAGGCAATTCCTGATGGTCGAGCACCATGCCCAAATACTCTTCGGCGGTGACCAGGTCGCCGCGTTCCAGGACGCGGGCCAACTGCGGATAGTAATAATGGTCGGGGCCAATGCCTGAGAGCTTGAGCTTCTCGCGCAAGGAGACAATGGCGCCTTCGCGCTTGGCCAGAATCGTCTGGCGCATGGTCAGCAATTCGTGATGCGCAGCGCCAAAGCGCAAGAGCTTGGCCGTTTCCATGCCGTCCACAACGGCGGCCATGCGCAAATAATCTTTTTCGGGCAGATGTCCCAGATCGAGCGCGGCGGTAATCATCTTGCGTGTTTCTTCGATCTCCTGGCGCAAGACGGCGCGGCAACTGGTGAGCATCTGTTCACGGTCGCGCCGCATACTCTCCACTTTCGCCGGATCAAAGCCGGTGTCGGCGAGGTATTGCAGCAAATAAAGCGTCGCGTCGTGATCGCGCCGTTCGCTGCGAAAGGCGAACGCGCGTTGCCAATCGAGCGGCAGGTTTTTGGCGATGGTGCGCAAGAGCGCCGCGATGACGCTTTCCGGCTCTTCCGTCTCGGATTTCAAACGCCAGGTCAGCGGCAATTCAGTCGCCAAGAGCGGCGCATAAAGCGCGTGGCGGAGCTTTGGCTCGCTCGCGCTGATGACCTTGGCGGCATCGAAAATATCGCCGGCATCCGTGACGGCTTCGATGCACATGGCCAGCGCTTCACGGATGGGGAGCGCGGGGGTTTGTTGCCGGGTGAGTTCCAATTCACGCACCACCCCCGCCAGGTGCGTCCCGACGAATTCGCGCAAGGGCGCGAGGTGCGGCGGCGGTTGCAGGCTGATGCGGCCCGGATTTGTCTCAAGCAGGGAAATCCAGCGGCGCGCCAGGTCAACCGCTTCGCGGCTGTAATCGAGCAGTTGTTTGAAGGCCTCGCCTTCAATATCGCGCTGTCCGGCGGAGCGCCCAATCAACTCGCGGTCAGTATGATTGATTTCGCGCTGCACCTGACGTTCATCCGACCATTGCCGGATGAGTCGCTTGACCGCCGCCACATCGCATTTCTCGCTGATCTGGGTGGGCAAGAGCGTGCGCAACCGGCCTTTCGGCTCGCACCAATTCCGCCAGACGTAGGTGGCTGGGGCAAACTCGAGTTCTTTGAACGGCGCCTGTTTCCACCAGGCCTCGACTTCGTGGCGCAATTCCTGAAAATCTTTTTGCCAGGCTTCTTTGTTTTTGTGTTGTCTGAGCATGCCCGGATCAATGGGCCGCGCGTCGTGACATTGGGCGCCGATGGTTTGGCAAAATTCGTGAAACAGGGGCAGGCTGTTCAGCCGGGGCAACTGCGCCAACACGCGCGGCGCCTTGGTCGAAGGGGCGAGTAAAGCGGGGCGCAAGGTCGCCGCCGCTGTAAAGAGGCTGACCGACAAGTCCCATTCGGCGCTGGTGGAAGTGAGCCAGCGCGGCGAGAAAAATTTCAGATCGGCGCGCAATTGATGCGCCAACTCGCCTTCGTCATACCGCATGACCCGGCTCAGTGCCAGGGCGCGGATCAGCCAGGAAGGCAGACACGTGCGTTCGTCCCGTTGCGCGCGTTCCAACGCGCGCGCCAGCGGAAAGGCCAGCCCCAATTGCCGCTCAAACACCAGCCGCCATAACAAGTCGCGCAACGCGACCAAACGTTCAGGCGCGGCCCCGCTCTCGATGGCATGCGCGATTTGCGCGGCTTTGAATTCGGCAGGCAACTGGTAAAGCGATGTGTCTTCATTTCCGCTGAAATAGAAGGGGGCATTGCGTTCTTCGAGCGCCACGTAAAGGAAAGTTTGCTCGCGCTCGTCTTCATCCTCAAAGCCCTGCGGAGTCGTTTCATAGTCCTCAAAAGGCTCCAACTCAGCCGCCTGCGCGACGGGCAGGGGCGCGGTAATGGGCGGCGGTGGCGGGGGCGGGGGAATCTCGTCATTCAAGGGGGCTGGGGCCGCATTGCCATTCAACACTGGTCGCTCAGTAAGCGGTGCGCCAGTTTCTGTTTTACTGCCCTTGCCGCGTTTCGCGCTTTTCCCATTCACGGTTGTGGTGATGGGGGCCGCGACTTCATTGAGGGCAATTTCGTTTTCCGAGCGATGTGCGCGCGCGGAGGTCTCCGCCTCAACTTCGGAAAGGTCGTCGAGCAATTGCGACCAATGGGAGAGCGCTGTTGGATCCGGGGCCAGACCAGCGGCAGTAGCAGGGCCGTTCTTCGATTTGGATTTCAGGTTAGCAGGTTCGGCTGGCGCAAGGCCGGTTTTAGCGGTTTTAGCAGTTTTGCCTGCTTTACTTGCAGAGGGAACTCCAGCAGAGCGTGCATCCTGTGCCAAGAGGTTCGACGACACGCTGGCAGGGGGCTGGGAAGTTGCCTCGTCCTCTTCGCTTTCCGCAATATCGTCCAGCCGGTTGAACCAAGCTGGCAAAGGTTCATCAGCGCTCTCCGGCTCAGTCTTTTCTTTGCCCTTTCCTTTACGGGAGGTGGAGGCGTTTTTGGCGCTGTCTTTTTCTGTGATCTTACTTGCCGCCGTCGTTATGGCCTCTACCGGCTCACCGGGTTCTGTGGTATCGGCAGCATTGTCCGCCGCCAGCGCCAGCTTACCTTCCATCAGCGCTTTAGCCATCTCTTCCAGTGAAGGCCAGTTGCCGCCGGCCCACTCATTTAAGGGCAAATCAGCAGAGACTTCAGCGCTGGCGTTCTGGCCAGCGAAATTTGCGTTAACCGGTTGGGGGCTGGACGCTGGCTCGACTGGCAGCGGCTCAGCATGGCTCGCCGGAGTTGTGGCTTGGCTGTCGTTCCGTTCCATTTCAGAAAGGAACGAAGATAGCGAATCGTCTTCGGTTGCGCCGCTTAGGTCTGCCGGATCGCTGGGGGCCGGGGAGGGCTGGAAATACAATTGCCCACGGGCCGCCTGCGCCGCCAACTCTTTACCGAAGTATTGCGCGACTTCTTCGCGTAAGGCATCCCATTGATCTCCATCCAGGTTGTTCCACTCATCAATGAGATAAATCAGCGACTGATAGGGTTTTTGCGCCTCACGCAGCGTCTGTTCTTCGAGCGGGGCGGGCGCGCCTTTGAGCGCGCCAATGGTTTCGCGCAACTTGCTGGCCTGCGCGTAACATTCCTGCAAAGGTTTATAGTTCGGTTGCGTCTTGTGGGCCAGTAAAAGAACGCGATTGAGCAGCGTAATCGTTTCCTGGCGAACCTGTTGGGCGGCGGCTTCTTGCGCCAGTGCGCGCCGGGCTTCTTCGGCTTTACGGGCTTCTTCTTCAGCGCGCACACGGGCTGTCGTGATGGCTTCGATAACGACGTTTAGGAGTTTTTCCAGCGTGTAAAGATCGGGAATCTCTTCGGGTTTCAGCAGCGGGGTGACGTGGAAAAGCTCAGCGGCGCGCAGCAACTCCGCCCGCAATTCCTCGAAATCTTTGCGGGTTGTTTGCAACTCTTCCACCATCACATCAGAGAGCGGACGGCCAGACTTCTGCATTTCGGCAGCGGCGTCGAGCAGCAACGATCCCAACTGGGCAAAATTGCCGGTGAGAGAATCGAACTTATCTCTTAGGACAACCCGACTGACTTCCATGTCTGTTTCCTAAACGGATGCTCTTGTAGGCAGGCTGACGAACTGAGTTGGAGCGGGGAATACGCAGCTAGGATTGAGTCGCTCCGAAAAGGGGTTCCGCGCCATGCAGGCCTCGTAAAAAGACAATCGCCTGACGTCACAACACCACAACCCTGACACCATGCACTCACCGTGTCGCCAGCGGAACTCTAACTATGATAGGGATGCAAGGATAAACGAATGCGCCTGTTCCCACTTCTCATTCTCAAGAAATCCCGAACCGATCAAGACCAACCAATTTCTGAAGCAACGTTCTGGATGTAACCACGCAAGCAGATTGGATCAAAGCAGGTTAGGCTCCGATTTGCGGTGTGAGAAGTCTTGTTTCGGAATCCGATCGGGAAACAAGCAACGGGCGGCAATATAGTCGCTTGGTTGTCAATAATCAACCATAAATTACTGCGAAAATCCCAGAAATGATGGGCTAGTTGTACTAAGCACCGAGAATGTTCCGGCAAGACATCTCGCTCCCTTTGGTCACTTGATTGGCTAGCGTAGATCTGCCTTTAGCAAGATTGTCCTTTGATACTGACGATTCCCTTTGTGCCTTTGTTCGGTTGTGGGCAAGCCTGTGAGGCATTGCTTGCGCGTTGCAGCGGCGCCGTGGTCTTGGCGGGAAAGTTAAAGGGCGAGCTTGGCAGCGGTTTATGCAAAATCGGTTCCCAGACCCAAACAGATGCTTCTGAAACCGACTCATCGTTGCGCTCAAAGTTGTTAAATTGTTGTTGCAACCCGAAGACGCCCAGTGAAGGGTGCGGCAATTCAATGCCGTCTGCGTTAATCATTGAAGGGAAAGCCAGCAAGCTGGGATTGGAAATAAAGCTTGATTCAAGCGCTGGAATGAAAGGCAAAGGAACTTTGTCAAAACGGCTCTGACGCCGTGGTTGAAACGCGACTGACTGTTCTGCGCGCCTGCCTGTCCGGCCAACTTGATTCAAAACCTCTGTCAGTCTGGCAGGCCGGCCAGACGCCGCCTGGCCGGCGCGAACCAGTGCCAAATCAATTTTGGACGCGGAACTGGCGTCGGCAAACCGCATTGCCAAAGGCGTGGGATTGCCCGTTACCACGGCGACCAGCGAGCCATAGGCTTGCCAGCTTTCCCGTGCTTTTTCCGGTAGCAGGTTTGTCACAGAAGCGAAGGCATTGGCGGTAAACACTGCCACGTTATTTGAAGAAAACGGCCTTAATGCATGCGCGACCGTCAGCAGGGCCAGTAATGACAGTGCACGAATCGTATGGGTCAGCATAAACAACTCCGTAACGAGAGAGCAGAAACAGTCAGCTTGTTCTGTAATTCCTAGTGGGTTTGTCCCGCAGCGCTTGGATCATCTTTTACCAAGCTATTCTCTAAACGCTCCAGCCCAGTCGAAGTTTAATGACTTTCGTAAATATCTATTGTCCTTTTGCCGTCAATTACGTGCGGTTGGTGGCGCGGAATGCAGCAAAGTTTCAGCCGGTGGTAAATAATTTGAAAACAAGTCCAGCCAAGTATGCCCGATCCCGACAGGGAAGTTGTCAACCGCATGTAAAATCAATCGTAAAATCAGGCCCGACCATGCCGTTCATTTAAGTAAGGCGCAAAAAGTTCTTTGACAGAAATTTTTCACCACGAAGAAACGAAGAGCGCGAAGGATAGAGAAGAAACGTCAATGTTGATACGCCTTTCCCTTCTTCCTTCTTCCTCATCTTCGTGTCCTTCGTTGCTTCGTGATTGTCAAAGAATTTTTTGCCACTTACTTAGCGCATACCAAACGCATTGTTGCCTTTGATTCCAATCAACTCGACTTCAAAGACGAGCGTCGAATTTGGCGGAATGGTTCCCATCGGGTTGCTGCCGTAGCCTAGTGCTGGCGGAATGACCAGTTTGCGTTTGCCTCCCACGCGCATGGCTTCGATCCCGCGTCCACCGCCGACGCCAATCTCCCATCCTTTGATTACTTCACCTTTGCCGAGTTTAAGTTCCAAGGCTGGTTTCGCCCCGTCTTGATTACTGTCGAACTTGATGCCATCCACGGTCCAGCCGGTATAACGCAGCCGCACCGTTTGTCCGAACAAGGGGCGCGGCCCATTGCCCACCACCAAATCCTGATATTTCAAACCAGAAGGCGTTTCGATGAGGTTTTCGGCGGCTTTTTCTGCCACGGTGGCAGGTGTTGGCGAGGGGTGATCGGGGAAAGCCCCTGCCAGCGGCGTGGGGCTGGCAGCCGATTCCGCCGGCGGCGTTGGTGACTGGCAGGCACTCGTGACGAACATCAAGCCGCATAGCAAGAGAGTAGTTGGACGCACACATGTCATCGCATTTCCCCAAAGATAAAGTTTGTGGTTGAAGCTGGATTACGGCTTTTCAGCCCAGAATGCCTTTAGCTCAGGCAAGCGGCGGGTATAATAGCGGGCGTCGTAAAGCCGGTCAAAACTCTTCAAGGCAGGTCGCTCGTGAAAACAACCAACACACGCCACCCCGTGCCGCCACCGCTGACCCTGGCTCTGGCGTTCCATCCCGCCGCCTTGACGGCGGCCCTAGTGGATCAGCGCGGTCGTCTCGTGGCCCAGGCGAAAAGCGCCCCGAAATTTTATACCACCCGCGCCGTCATAGCGGCGCTGGTCGAATTGATTATTGAATTGGCCCACACCCCCGCACGCGGCGCTGCTGAGATCAACGCGATCGGTATTGCGTTACCGGGCCAACTCGATCCGCAGAGCCAACGGGTGACCATCCCGGCTTGGAAAAACTGGGCGCGCGTGCCGCTCGGTGAACTGCTGGAACAGGCCTTGAATAAGGCCGGCTATGACATTCGGCAACCGGGGGCGGCCACCGAAGCCGTAGCGGAAACGCGTCTTTCGGGGCACCCACCTGTAACCATTCGCCCGCGTGCCGTGGCCCTGGCGGCAGCCGAAAGCTGGGTCGGCGCCGCGCGTGGCAAGCAACATGTCGTCTATCTTGGGTTGAGTGAAACGATTGAAAGCGGGATTTTGATCGGCGGGCAGGCTTTGCTGGGGGCTGACGGGGTGGCGGGCGCAGCCGGTTGGTTGGCGCTGGGTGACAACTTCAAACGCGATTACGAGACGCAAGGTTGTTTGACCAGCGAAGGCGCGCCAGGCGCCCTGGTGCGGCGGGCCATTGAAGAGTTTGGCGGCGACACACGCTCGATGCTGGGCAGCCTGATTATGGAAACGCCCGGCCACTTGACGCCTGAAATGATCGTGCGGGCGGCGCGCGGCGGCGAAAGCCATGCGCATCACGTGGTCACGGCGCATTGCCGCTGGCTAGGCCGTGGCATGGCCAACCTGATCTCGCTTTTCAATCCCGAAGCCTTGCTGCTGGGCGGCGAATGGGGGGGGGCGCTGACGCCTTTCCTGGATGAGATTCGTGAGGAAGCGCGGTTGTGGGCGTTGCCTGAGGCGGCCCGCCGCTGTAAAATTTTAGCGGCGACAATTGAGAATCATGCCGAACTCATCGGCGCGGCGCGGCTCACGCAAACTTGAGCCGCGTGCTTCCTCATTCAACCTACCCCGGCCCTAAAACTCCAGCCGGAATCCGAATTGAAACGCGCGTGGGATGCCGGGCGCAAAGGAACCAGAGCCGAGGCCATAACGATTGACGCGGTCGGTTTTCAATGTGCCGTTGATCGAACCGGGTGAAGCGTCGAGCGTGCCGCTCAGGAAATTGCCGGGGGTATCGTAATTGCCAATGTTGAAGAGGTTGAAAATCTCCACCATCGGTTCAACCCGCACGCGCCCGTCGCCGTAAAATTTAATCACCTTTGAGATGCGCACGTCGGTGTTGCTAAAACGATCCACCGGGACTTGGCCGGCGGGGGCGAGCGCGAGAACCTCACCGCCATTGACGGTGGCGCCCAAGGCGCGCAGTTGTGCTTCGCTGAACAGCCCCGCTGTAACCAACGCGCGCGCGGCTGGCGTGAAGGCCGTTTGCACCGTGCCGTTAAAATCGGTGATCAGGCTGTTGAGCCGCCCCACGCCTACGCCACGGCCAAAGGCGCCGACGTTGGTGCCAGGCAGCAAGTCGCGCGTCGTGCCGTCGCCATCCAGATCGGTGAAAAAGATTTCGCCCGCGCCCGACCCGCTGTGTTGCGGCAACAGGATCGTCACCGGCAAGCCGCTGGCGAGGCGCGTGGTCGTGCTGAACTTAATGCCCCAGGGCAGTTCGGTTAGGAAGCTGACCGTGAATTGGTGCGTGCGATCCAGCCCCGTCGGCCCGTAGAATTTGGTCGGGCTGTCATTTGAGAATGAACCGGCCAGAAAATCCTGATCGCCCGCCGTCGAGGCAAAACGCGAGAGGGAATAACTCACCACCGTCGTCGCGTCTTTGACGATCCAGAATTTGCCCAGCCGTCCGCGCAGATTGACCGACAGAGCGTTGTAAGTGGACAAGCCGACCGGCGCGATGACTGAGATGTTGCGGTAGTTGCGATTGACGCCGCTGAACGCGAAGCCGTCCAACGCGCTGCCCGCATCCAGCCCAAAATCGGCGTAATCGCCGATGGTTGCTCCGGCTGTGATCGCGCAATTGATCGCGGCGGCAGTCGCATTGGCCGGACATTTGAAACTGTCATTGACGTCGCTGATGATCTGGCGCGCCAGTGTGGGGTTGAGCGTGTTGGCCGCGCCGATGCGATTCAGATTGATCCCTTGATTGAAATGCACGCCGCGATTGCGCAGGTAATCCACGCTCAGCACCAGGCCCGGCTTCAATTCGCGCTGCACGCCGATGTTGAATATGATGCCGTAGGGGCGCTGATACTTGTTGTAAATCAGGCTCGACGCATCCAGCGTCTGGTCAAAGAGCGGCGCGACGCCTTTGGGCGGATAGTTGGCGGCCAAGCCGGCGGTGATCTGTTGCAAGACGGTTTGCATGTTTTGCGCGGCGGCGATGACGTTTTTGAGCGGTTGGCCTAACAGGTTGAGCGGGCCGTTGCAATTGCCCGGCGTCGCACTATATTTCGTGATGTCGAAGATGCACGCGCCCGTCGCCGGATTGAGCAGCTTGGGCGAACCGGCGTTGAGCACCGGCGTGTCATTGCCCAGGCCCGGCGGCAGATTCAACGGGCGATCAAAGAGCGCGTTGTTGATGATGTTCGTTTCGTAAAAGATTCCCGCGCCCCCGCGAATCACCGTCTTGCCGTTGCCGCGCACGTCCCAGGCAAAGCCCGCCTGTGGCGCAAAATTCAAATTGGGCCGATCCACTTTGCCGGCCAGATCAGGATGGAAGGCCGCCAGCGTTGGCGTGCGCGGCAGATCGTTGTTGGCGATGTTGCTGTCGAACACGTAGCGCACGCCAACGCTGGCGGAGAAGCTGGGCGTGATCTTCCAGTTGTCCTGAATGTATGCGCCAAAGCGGCTGTCATAAAAACCGCCAAAGGGCAGGTTGTGCGCCGGTTTCTCGCTGCCGAAGCCGAGGCCGTTGCCGAGCACGATCTGCGTCAGCGGGAAGTTGAGCGGATTGCCCACGCCGCCATTGGCCTTGGCGAAATCAATCGTCCCCACGTTGTAGTTGGCGCGGATGCGCGGCGCGAGGCCGAAGAAACTGGCGAAACCGCCCTGCACGATCTTGTTGAACGAAGAGCCGAAACGCAGCGTGTGGTTGCCGACGACCCAACTGCCGTCGTACTTGACCTGCTTGTTGTCCTGATAGGTTTGTTGCGGCGCGAGCAAATCCGCGCCGACCGTCAGTTGAAAGCGGATGTTCACCAGCAGCGGTTTGCCGGCGGGATCGAGCGTCTTGGGCGTGCCCGCCGCGGCGTTCGCGTCCACGATGCCATTGTTGAAATTCAGATAGCTGAAGCGCAGGGCGTGCGTCCAACGCGAGGTGCTGTAATCCGCGCCGACGACATGGAAGTTGGTGTTGTTCTGATTGGCAAAGGCCGACAGATCATTGCCGCCAAAGCCCGTCACGCCGGAATTATGGTTGTGGCTGAAACGATAGAACGCTTTCAAGCTGTTGGTGACGACCCAATCCACCCGCCCGCTCGCCAGCGTTTCGCGCAACGGCACGCCAAAAGCGGCGGTGAATTGCGGGAAGGGCGTCGAGTCGGTGAATTGCTGGCCGTTCTGCCGGGTGCGTTCGGCTTCGAGATGCCAGAACAATTTGTCCTTGATGAAATAGCCACCCGCGCGCCCGCCGAAATTCTGGCGCTCGAACGGCGGTTTCGCCGTCGTCGGCGAGGTCTTATCCAAACGCAAATCTGCCGCATACGATTCGTTGCGGAAAAAGCCGAAGCCGGAGCCGTGAATTTGATTGGAGCCGCTGCGCGTGACGATGTTGACCGCACCGCTCGAGGTCAGATCGGTACTGGCATCCAGCGACGAACGGCTGAGCTGAAATTCCTGGATGGATTCGTTGGAAAGATTGGTGGTCGTGGTGCCGACCGTCTCGTCGGTGATGTCCACGCCGTCCACCTGAATGCGCGTCGAACGCCCGCTGCGCCCGCCGATAGAGACACCTGACATCTGATTTTTAGTCGGATCGAAATCGCCGCCGTCGCGCACCTGCACGCCCGGTTCGAGTTGCGCCAAATCCAAAAAGTTGCGCCCGTTGAGCGGTAGGTTGTCAATCTGTTTGGCGGTGATCACGCCATCAATGGTGGCGCGCGCATTGTCCACCACGGCTTCGGAACTGGTGGAGGTGACTTCGACGACCTGTTTGGTGTCGCCGACTTCCAGCGTCGCCGTGAAGGGCGTAATCGTGCCGACCTTCACGGTCACCCCTTTTGCCTGATATTTGCGAAAGCCGTTTTTTTCGACAGTAAGCGTATAAAGGCCCGCTTCCAGATTCTGAAAAGCGAACGCGCCGCGCTCATTCGTAGTGGCTTTGATCTCGGCGCCGGTCGCGACGCTTTGCAAGCTCACGCTGGCACCCGGAATCACGGCGCCGGCCTGATCGCTGGCGGTGCCTTCGATGGCGCCACGAATGATTTGCGCTGTGACAGCTTGGCTCACGAACAGGGTCAGCAATAACGCTGCCCAAAGCGTAAAAGACTGGCTGCGAAGTTTCTGCATGACTGGTTCCTCGCAAATTCTGGTTGTCGGTTGTAAGAAAGGTTTGTCGTCGGATGATTACCTAGTATTACGGCGCTCACAAACTAATTACTGTTTCCCAGCGCCCATCCCGGCCCGGCGGCATTCTCCACCTGCTTTCCCGCAAAGGCAAATTCAATTCCAACTTTATGAACCCTTGCCACAGGCCAGCTCAAATCCTCTGGAAAGAATAAATTGTCGCTTGGATTGGGCGGCGCGGCGCTGTCTTTGCCATGCAGAAATCTGAATTTCTGCTTTGGTATTTTGGATTGTTTGCGGAATAGCAAGCGGCTGCTGCGCAGGGCAAACTTTGACCGGGTTATGTCTGAAGGAAGGACTGCGGAACAAGTGGGGGCTAGAATGCGGCAGAGGCGGCCTGGAATGAGCCGCCTCTGCTGTTTTGACTGTCAATTAAACAACGCCGTTTAGAACTCCACGCGGAAGCCGAACTGGAAGGCGCGCGGAATGCCCGGCGTGAACGAACCGGAACCCAGGCCGTAACGGTTCGAGCGCAACGCTTTCGTCGTGCCGTTGATCGAACCCGTCGCGCCGTCCAGTTGATTGAACAACGGATTGGCGGGTGGATCGTAGTTGCCGATGTTAAAGAGATTGAACACTTCGACCAGCGGTTCAATGCGCACGTGCTCTTTGATGCGGAACTCCTTCGAGAAACGAATATCCGTATTGAAGAAGGAGTCCAGCCCAATCGCATTGGCTGGCGCCAGCGGCAACGTCCCGCCGTTATTAACCGTGCCGTGCAAAGCGGTCAATTGTGCCTGGGTGAAAAGACCTGCTGTCACCAGCGCTTGAGCGGCGGGGGTCAGTGTGTTGGTGACGGTGTTGTTGAAGCTGGTCAGCAGCCCATTCAGGTCTTTGATTTTCACGCTGCGCCCGAATGCGCCACGATTGGTGCCCGGCAAGGGGTCGCCGACCGTGCCATCACCATCGAAATCAGTGAAGAAAATTTCGCCCGCACCTGAGGCGCTCGCGGTGGGCACGAAAATCGAACTCGGGAGCGCCGTCGCCCAGCGGGTCGTTGAGTTGAGTTTGAATCCCCAGGGCAGATTCGAGAGGAAGCTGACCGACAGTTGATGCGTCCGATCCAACACTGCTGGGCCGTAAAACTTCGTCGGGCTATCGTTAAAAACCGAAGCCGAGAGGAAGTCCTGATCCAGGCCAGTCGAATTGAAGCGCGAGAGCGCATAACTGATGTTGACCGTCGTGCCTTTGACCGGGCCGTAATCTTTCAACCGCCCGCGCAGATTGACCGTCAACGCGTTGTAAGTCGAAAGGCCTACTGGCGCAACCACGACCACGTTGCGGAAGTTCGGATTGTTGCCTTGGAAGGCGAAGCCATCCAAAGCACTACCCGCGTCCAATCCGTTATTCGCATAATCAGCAATCGTTTTGCCTTTGCCGATGGCGCAATTGATCGCCGCCGCCGTGAAGGCGTTGCCGCACCCCGCGGCGTCATTGGTTGCGGCGATGATGCTGCGCGCTGCTGCGACGTTGAGGGTATTCGCCGCACCCAGGCGGTTCAGATTGAGCAGTTGATTGAAATGCACGCCGCGATTGCGCAGATAATCCACGCTCAGCACCAAGCCGTCTTTCAATTCCCGCTGGAACCCGACGTTGAACATCATGCTGTAAGGACGCTTGTAATCGTTGTAAACCAGCGCCGCGCTGCCTGGCGTATCCAGCGTCAAGGCAAATTGCGAAGGGCCGGTGGTCGGCGAATACTTCGCGGCCAACGCTGCTGTCGCCGCCTGGAAGTTCGCCTGAATGTTTTGCGCCGCCGCAATCACAGTCTTGAGCGGTTGGCCCAACAGCCGCGTGCCGCCCGTGCAATTGCCTGGCGCCGCGTTGTAATGCGTCACATCGAAGAGGCACGCGCCGGTCGCCGGATTGAGTACAATCGGCGCACCGGCGCTGAGGATTGGCGTGTCATTGCCCAGTCCTGGTGGTAGGTTGAGCGGGCGGTCGAAGTAAACGTTGTTGATAATATTCGTTTCGTAATACAACCCAGTGCCCGCCCGGATCACAGTCTTGCCGTCACCGTGCAAATCCCAGGCGAAGCCGAGTTGCGGCGAGAAATTGGCAGCCGGATTTTTGACCTTGCCAGCCAGCGTCGGACTGAACTGGGCCAGAATCGGCGTGCGTGGCAAATCGTTGTTTGCCAGATTGCTGTCATACACGTAACGCAGCCCCAGCGTGACCGAGAGGTTGCGTTTCAAGCGCCAGGCATCCTGTGCATAAAAACCCAGCCGGTCGTTGTTAAAGCCGCCGAAGGGCAGTCCGTGCGCGGGCTTTTCGCTGGCGAAACCCAGGCCGTTGCCCAGGCGAATGTTCAACAGCGGAAAGTTAAGCGGATTGCTCGCGCCCCCGTTGGCATTGGCAAAAGCAATCGTCGTCGCGTTGTACGACCCGCGAATGCGCACCGCGTTGGCAAAGAAACTCGCCAGCCCGCCGCTCCGCAACGCATTGTACGCGCCGCCAATCCGCAGTGTGTGATTGCCGGTCACCACACTGCCGTCGTATTTCGTTTGGTAGTTGTCCTGGAAGGTTTGTTGCGGCGCCAGCGGATTCGGCCCGACTTGCAATTGACCGACGATGCCGACCAGCAACGGCTTACCTGCCGGGTCAAGTGTCACCGGCGTGCCGGCAGCAGCGTTGCCAGCCACGATGGCGTTGTTGAAATTCAGATAGCTGAAGCGGCCTGAATGCGTCCAACGCGATCCGGCATAATCCAAGCCCGTCACGTGGCTGTTGGTGTTGTTCTGATTGGCGAAGGCCGCCAGATTGATGCCGCCGAATCCGGTCACGCCGGAATTGTTATCGTGATTGAACCGGTAAAACGCTTTCAGGTTCGACGTGACGTGATAATCCAGACGTGCGCCGCCGACGGTTTCGCGTAGCGGCACGGGGAAATTGCCGGTAAATTGCGGGAAGGGCGTCACGGAAGTGAATTGCTGGCCGTTTTGCCGGTTGCGCTCGACCTCGGCGTGCCAGAAAAGTTTGTCCTTGATCAGAAAGCCGCCCATTCGTCCGCCGAAATTCTGGCGTTCATAGGCCGGTTTCTCTGTCGTCGGTGAAGTCTTGTCCAGCCTTAGATCGGACGCATAGCCCGCGTCGCGGAAGAAGCCGAAGCCCGCGCCATGAAATTGATTGGAGCCGCTGCGCGAGACGATGTTGATCGCGCCGCTGGTGGTCAGATCGGTGCTGGCATCCAGCGTCGAACGGCTGACCTGAAATTCCTGAATGGATTCGTTCGAGATGTTGGTGGTGGTGGTGCCGACGTTTTCATCGGTGATGTCCACGCCGTCCACTTGAATGCGCGTCGAACGCCCGCTGCGCCCGCCGATCGAAGCGCCCGCCATTTGGTTCTTGGTCGGATCGAAATCGCCCCCGTCGCGCGTTTGCACACCGGGTTCAAGCTGGGCCAAATCGAGGAAGTTGCGCCCGTTCAGCGGCAGATTGTCAATTTGCTTAGCGGTGATCACCCCGTCCACGGTGGAGCGTGATGTATCCACCGAGGCATCCGCGGTGGAAGAAGTTACTTCGACCACTTGATTGGTGTCACCCACTTCCAGCGTCGCCATGACGGGCGTGACGTTGCCGACTCTGACGGAGACTTCTTTCGCCAGATATTTGCGGAAGCCGCCTTTCTCGACGGTCAGGCGATAGTTGCCCGCTTCCAGATTTTGAAAGCTGAACGCGCCGCGTTCATTGGTTGTGCCTTTAATCGCCGCGCCGGTCGCGACGTTTTGCAGCGTCACGTTCGCGCCGGGAATCACTGCGCCGGTCGGATCAAGGGCCGAGCCTTCAATTGCGCCGCGAATCGTTTGCCCCGTAATCGTCTGGCTTACGACCAGCACCAGTATGGCTGCCAACCAAAACGTGGCTGCTTTTATGCAATGTCTTTTCATGTAGAATCCTCCTTTGGAAAAACCAGCGCTGTGTAAAACTCGCACTGGCGGTGCGAAAGCCCTGCGGTTTAGTACGCCACGGCATTGGACACACTACCAGCCGACACGGGCGCTCTCGCGCCGTGTGCAAACCGCAAAGCGACAAATTGCAGGATCAGGAAATGAATGGTGAGGCGCTAATCATCCCTCGCTCTGAGCGCACGAAACTGGCTGCCAACTCAACCGTGGGCTAGGTGAAAACGATCCGCCATCACACAACTTTGAATTAGGCAACTGTTATTCCAACGCAAAACAGGAATGCGCCACAGGCGCACAAGCTTGCCACGCTGAAAGAGTTAAGAGTTGGAACGAAAGAAGGGTCGAAAAGATGACTGAGCGTGGTTATTCAAAATCCTAAATTTTCGGTATGGCTTTTCGGAGAAATGGCGAAAAGTCCCGTGTTTATTGGCTTTTATGCGTTGCTCATGATGTGGATCAAGCGGTTGCCATGATACTTTTTGAGTTGATTGCATTCCACATCAATGGATTGTTTCAGCCAGCATTTACACAAACAACTCCGCTTACCACCAACCCAACAGCTTCCACCACAGCAAGCCCACGCTCGCCCAGATCACGATATTCGGCAGCGCGCCGATCAGCCCCAATTGCCACCATTTCTGTTGCGACACATAACCCGCGCCGAAATAGATCGGCCCCGGCGTCGTGCCGTAATGTGTTAAGCCTGCCGACAGGTTGGAAAAATACGCGAGCAACAACACGGCCAGTGCGGGCGGTGCGCCCGCCGCGATAACGACAATCAGGAAAGGCGTGAACATCGCCAGCGAATGCGCCGTGATGCTGGCGAAGGCGTAGTGCGCGAAGAAATAAATCAGCGCCAGCACGGCCAAGGCCGCGCCCCACTTCCATCCGGCGGTGAACTGACCTGCTGTTTCGGCAAATTTTTTAGTAATGCCCGTCTCGCCCAGGGCTTCGGCCATGCGCACCATGCCGCCATACCAGATGAACACATCCCACGCCGGATGCTCTGAAATCAGGTCTTCCCAAACCAGTACGCCAGCCAGCAACAACGCGCAAATGCCGACGAGTGCGACGACCGAATAATCCAGGCTGTGCAAACGGCTGGTCGTGCCCCACAACAAACCGATTAGCACGAAGACCGCCAGCGTGATGCGCTCGTGCAGCGAAGGCCCGCCCATCTTGGTCAGTTCCTGCTGAGCGAATTCGCGCGCGGCGGGCGTGTGCGTGACTTCGGGGGGAAACAGGCGATACAGCAGCAAGCCCGTGACGGCCAGCGACACCAGACTCGGCACGATGCCGCCAATAAACCAGCGGCTGTAGCTCAGATCAATTTGCGTCGCCTGTTGCGCCAGTTTGCGAATCACCAGATTGCCCGCCTGACCGGTCAGGAACGTCGCACAGATGATGACTTCGCATTGATAAATGAAGGTCATCAGGAACGCGCCCAGTTTGCGCGCCGTCGCACCGGGCCGCGAGTCATAGGTTTCAGCCACGCTTTTGGCGATGGGAAAGGTGATGCCGCCGCAACGCGCGCCATTCGAGGGCACCACCGTCGCCAGCAAAAAATCCGTCGCGACCAGCGCATAGCCCAAGCCCAGCGAACTTTTCCCGATGGCGCGAATAAACAGCAACGCAATGCGCCGCCCTAACCCCGTCTTGATCATCGCCCGCGACATAAAAAACGCCGCCAGTACCAGCCACACCACCGGATCGGCATATCCGCCCAAGGTCGCCTTGAGCCGCAAGGTCTCGATGGCTTTCCAATCCGGTTTGGTCAAATCAGGCGAGACCACACGGATGGCGGCCTCGCTGAGCGGCATGGCTTTGGTCAGCATCACGGCGACGATGCCCAGCAAGACCATCGCGCTGCCGGGCACGGGCCGCACAATCGAACCCACGATGGTCGCCAGGAAAATCGCCAACAAGCGCCACGAGGCAGCGCTGATACCGGCAGGCGTGGGCAGGGCATGCACCGCGAGGCCGGTCAGCAGCACGATGGCCCATTTGCCCAACAGCACGAGCCGTGCCTGTCGCCGCGCGGCGGGTGTAAGGGCGCTGACAGAATCCGGGCCGGAATTTCCTCCGGCGTTTGGTGATGATTCCATTGCGATAATCCGCCTTGTTAGTTGATGAAGTGTTTGTCTGGGATGTAAAGCGCGGCGAATGCTACACCGCGCACGCGGGCGGCTCAAGCGGCAATGAGCCGTATTTAACATGCTTTTAGTCAACCAAATACTGCAAGAGTTGCTCTAACGCGGCGCTCTAGGTCTATACTGATTACGTCAAGGCTGCTGAAGTTATCAACTCCAATCCGGGAGGGGAGAAAAAAGATGGTCAAGAAGATTTTCCGCCAAACCGTCACGCTGTTCTTTGCGGGCGCGCTTGCTGCCACCTGCGCATTGGCGCAGTCCACACCGCAACCCAAAGAAAAACTCGATGATAAAGACAATCCGCTGTTGATCGGCAAACGCGACATCAACAAAGGCAGCATCAATTTTTATTCGCTCGAAAAAGAAGTCGCCCTGGGCCGTCAAATGGCCATGGAAGTAGATCGGCAATCGAAGCTGATTACCGACCCGGCGATCAATGAGTTCATCAATCGCATCACACAAAACCTGGTGCTCAACTCTGACTCCAAAGTGCCTTTTACTGTCAAAGTGATTGACGACGAGGTGGTGAATGCCTTCGCGCTGCCGGGCGGCTTTCTCTATGTTTATCGCGGGCTGATCGAAACTGCCGATAACGAAGCCGAGATTGCCGGTGTGATGGCGCATGAGATTGCCCACGTTGCCGCGCGCCACGGTGTCGAACAAGCGTCCAAGGGCACGCTGATAAATTACGCCTCGATCCCGCTGATCTTCCTGGGTGGCATCGGTGGGTACGCGATTCAGCAAGCGGCCGGGCTGGCGATTCCGCTGGGCTTTTTGAAATTCTCGCGCGGCGCTGAACAGGAAGCTGACCGCTTGGGCGCGCAATACATGTGGGCTGCCGGGTATGACCCGCAAGCCCTGGCGAGCTTCTTTGAAAAGCTGCAAGCCAAAGACAAACGCAAACCGGGCACGCTCTCCAAGATGTTCAGCACACATCCTTACACCGGCGACCGCATCACGGCCGTGAATGCGCTGGTCGCCAAGTTTCCGGATCGCGGCGAATACCAGTTGAGCACGTCGGAATTCAAAGACGTGAAATCCCGCGTCCTGGCCGCATCGTCCTCGACGCGCGCCATCAACGCCGATGCCGACGCCAAACGCCCGACGCTCAAACGCCGCCCGCAAAATCCGAATGACAGAGGCGACAGCACCGCCGATGATTCTGCGGCGCCCACCGACCGCCCCGTGCTCAAACGGCGTGAAGGTAGCGATGGGACGGAGCCGAGTTCAACCACTACCCCGGCCACCAAAACGACCGAATCCGGTGACCGCCCGGTGCTCAAACGCCGCGAAGGCTCCAGCGACACGCCGGATAAACCGTAGTGCTTCGTCGTTGCACACAACTTGATTGCTAAACAGAATCAAAAGGGCCGCTCAACCAGCGGCCCTTTTTTCGTCTCCGGGTTCGGTTGCGGCGTTACGTTGCCGCCCGGTTCTTCTACGCCCGCAGCCTGTCCTCCGCTATAATCCGCCCGCTTTTGCAACCGAGCGATTCGGGCTTGGTCGCCTTTCTGAAGCAGTACCCAAATAGAATTTCAGCAGTGTTAGGGATGAGTGCACGTTTCAAGGCGTAGCAATGAATCGTCGGTTTAGCAGTTGCGCCAACCAAGCCCGCTTCATCCCGTGCCATTCAAACGAGGAGCCGTATGCCTAAGCAGTTGGAACCGCCCAAGCCAAACGCCACCCCAAACGCCACGTATGATGTCTTTCTCAGTTATTCGCGCCGCGACATCGAGTTCGTGAAGCTGTTGGAAACGGCGTTGAATGAGCACATGCCCGCCGCCGGGCAGCAGCGCCTGAGCGTCTTTCGTGACGAAGGCAAGATCACCGGCAACGAGTATTACCGCACGATCGAACGCACGCTGCGCAATTCGCGCAAACTGATTCTGGTGGCCTCGCCCAATGCGTACAAAAGCCAGTTCGTAAATGACGAGGTGCGCGATTTCATTCGGATGAAAGGCGCGCGCAATGTCTTCGTGATCCTGTACAAGGGGATGCCCAACAACGAAACGCCGCCGGGCCAGGAAGACCAGAAAGCCTTTCCCGAAGTGCTGTGCGAAGTCATGCGGATGCCATTGGCCGCCGATTATCGAGGCTTTGACCTGGCGCAGAATGATTTGACGACAGGCCGTCACCTCAACGATTGGCGCAGGGTGTTAGAGCACTTGTACAGCGAAGAGATAGCGCTGGCCGCGCGCGAGGCGTGGGACATTTTCATCAGCTACGCCGCCGCCGATGCCGCCTTTGCCGGGCATCTGGAAAAGGAGTTGGAGAAATACACCCCGCCGAAAGAACTGGCGCAGGAACACAACCTGCCCACGCGTCGCCTCAAGGTCTTCCGCGACGAAGACGACGCCACCAGAGACGACAACGACGCCATCCGCCGGGCGCTGGAAAGCTCCCAGCACATGTTTCTGCTGTGTTCACCCGCCGCGCGTGACGACGACCGGGTCAAACAGCAGGTCGCCCGCTTCGCTGGCTTGCAAGGCGCGGAACGCATCGTCCGTGTGCTGGTGGCAGGCGAACCCGCGCCGGATGTAGTCGGCGGGGCATTCCCCACTGAGTTGTGCCGCTGGATTGAGGAGCCTGCCTACACCGACTATCGCGGCTTCAAGCTGGGGAAAGACAAACTCAGCAACGGCACGTATAGCGGCCATTGGGCAACCTTGTTGGCGATGCACTATCAGATCAACCGCGAAGAATTGGAGCAGCGCGAGCGTAAACGCCGTGTGCGCAATCGCCAGTTAATTGGCGGCATTGTCAGTGTCGTGATTTTGCTGTTATCGGTGGCCTTGATTTTAGCTTTAGTGCAAAGATCCGAAGCAATAAGACAAAGACAAATATCCGAATCAGGACTTTATGTGTCACGTGGTTTGTTGGCCCAAGCCGCCATGGAGCGGCGCGACTACATCAGTGCCAACGACTTTCTTGAAGCCTCGTTCCCTGCGCCGGGTATGCCAGCCAACGAGGATTTGCGTAGCTTTGATTGGTTTTATCGTTGGCGTCAACTACACGACGAAAAGGCGACGCTCAAGGGGCATAGCAGCAGCGTTTGGTCGGTGGCGTTTGCGCCGGATGGGCGGACGCTAGCGAGCGGGAGTGCGGACAAGACGGTGAAGCTGTGGGATGTGGCGAGCGGGCAGGAGCGGGCGACGCTGAAAGGGCACGGGGCCAGGGTTTGGTCGGTGGCGTTTGCGCCAGATGGGCGGACGCTGGCGAGCGGGAGTGCTGATATGACAGTGAGGCTGTGGGAGGTGGCAAGCGGGCGGAAGTTGCTCGAGTTCAAAGGGCACAAGGACAATGTTAATTCGGTGGCGTTTGCACCGGATGGCCGGACACTGGCGAGTGGGAGTTGGGACGGGACGGTGAAGCTGTGGGAGGTGGCGAGTGGGCGGGAGTTGCGCGAGCTGAAAGGACATCGCGCCTTGGTTACTGCGGTGGCGTTTGCGCCAGATGGGCGGACACTGGCGAGCGGGTCTGGGGACGATGCGGTGAAGCTGTGGGAGGTGGCGAGCGGGCGAGAATTGCGCGAGTTCAAGGGACACAGCGATGGTGTTAGTGCAGTGGCGTTTGCGCCGGATGGAAAGACGCTGGCGAGCGGGAGTTGGGACAAGGCCGTGAAATTGTGGGAGGTGGCAAGCGGGCGGAAGTTGCGCGATTTCAAAGGGCACAGCGACGATGTTAGCTCAGTGGCGTTTGCGCCGGATGGAAAGACGCTGGCGAGCGGGAGTTGGAACACGGGTAGACCGTTTCTGTTTGGTACGGACATCACGATAAAGCTGTGGGAGGTAGCGAGCGGGCGAGAGTTGCGCGAACTCAAGGGGCACAGTGCTAGGGTTAGTGCGGTGGCGTTTGCGCCGGATGGAAAGACATTGGCAAGCGGGAGCGAGGACAGGACAGTGAAGCTGTGGGAAGTCGCAAACGGAAGCGAGTTGCGCGAGTTCAAAGGGCACAACGGCAGCGTTAGTGCGGTGGTGTTTGCGCCAGATGGAAAGGCGCTAGTGAGCTTGAGTGATGACGGAAGCGCGAAGCTCTGGGAGGTGGCGAACGGGCAAGAGCGGGCGACGTTGAAAGGGCAAGAGGCCGATGTGAATGCAGTGGCGTTTGCGCCAGATGGGCGGACGGTGGCGAGCGGTAGTGAGGACAAGACAGTGAAGCTGTGGGAGGTGGCGAGCGGGCGGGAGTTGCGCGAGTTCAAGGGGCACAGCGATGAGGTTAGTGCGGTGGCGTTTGCGCCGGATGGGCGGACGCTGGCGAGCGGGGGTGCTGATATGACAGTGAGGCTGTGGGAGGTAGCGAGCGGGCGAGAGTTGCGCGAACTCAAGGGGCACAGTGCTAGGGTTAGTGCGGTGGCGTTTGCGCCGGATGGAAAGACGTTGGCAAGCGGGAGCGAGGACAAGACAGTGAAGCTGTGGGAAGTCGCAAACGGAAGCGAGTTGCGCGAGTTCAAAGGGCACAACGGCGGCGTTAGTGCGGTGGTGTTTGCGCCGGATGGAAAGGCGCTAGTGAGCTTGAGTGATGGCGAAAGCGCGAAGCTCTGGGAGGTCGCGAACGGGCAAGAGCGGGCGACGTTGAAAGGCCAAGAGGCCAGGGTTTTGTCAGTGGCGTTTGCGCCAGATGGGCGGACGGTGGCGAGTGGGAGTGGGGACGGTACTGTGACGCTGTGGAGTGTAACGAGCGGGCGGGAGCAAGTGACGCTGCGCGGGCACGGGGCCTCTGTTAGTTCGGTGGCGTTTGCGCCAGATGGGCGGACACTGGCGAGCGGGAGTTGGGACAGGACGGTGAAGTTGTGGGATGTGGCAAGCGGGCAAGAGCGGGCGACGTTGAAAGGGCACGGGGACAGTGTTGTGTCGGTGGCGTTTGCGCCGGATGGGCGGACGCTGGCCTCCGGCGGAAACGGGTGGGTGGGTGCTGATGGCAAAGAGATTTTCCCCATCCTGCTCTGGCGCGGGGCGACCGATGCCGAAGTGGCGCGGGATTGCATTCGCTGTGGGCGGCAGTAGGGGTGAGAGCGATACGCCGGGACGGTACCGCGCGGCTGAGCAAGCGGCGCGTCAACCTCTGCTAGCCACTCGCTCAACGGCGCGGACTCCGCTTGCTCAACTGCGGTACCGATTTGGCGCTGGTGCGGCGCATATTAATCCAGCTTCGGATGCTGCGTATGCCAAGCTGTCGCTTGCTGATAGGCCAGCGCCACTCGCAACGGTCCGCCTTCGTCGTACAAATTCCCGGTGAACATAATCGCTTGCGGTAGATTGTTGATAAAACCGCAGGGCACGACGGCAGCCGGGTGGCCAGTGAGGTTGGTGATGGTCAGGCTGGCGCTGCCGGGGGCAGGGGTGACGAAGACATCCCAGTTCGCCATCAACTTATCCATCTCGCGCATCAGCAGCGTGCGGGCGCGTTGGGCGCGGATGTATTCGACCGCCGGGATGAAGCGCGCTGTGCGGAAGCTGTTCGGCCAATCGCTGGCGCTTTGGCCGGACAGTTGATTGACGCGGCCATCGCGCGTGATGTCGTCAAAGGCTGTGGCGGCCTCGGCATTCAGGATGATGCGCAGACTGTTCGTGTCGAATTTTGGCAATTCGATGGGCTGCAAATTCGCGCCCGCTTTGCGCAATGCTTCGAGCGCGTCCTGGTACATCTTCAACCGTTCGGCAGCGTTCTGTCCTTGGCCGCCGCCACCACCCGCGCCACCGCCACCAGCAGCACGATTGGGCTGCGGCTCGAATTCAGCTTTGACGAAGCCGATGCGCAGCTTCGAGAGCGGCTGGTCGGGTTGCCAGATGAAGGGCGCGTCGCCGACGGTGAGGTCGCGTCCGTCGGGGCCATAAAGCGCGTCGAGCACGAGGGCGCAATCCTCTACGCCACGGCAGATGGGGCCGATCTTGTCCATCGTCCAGCTCAGCGCCATCGCGCCGTAGCGGCTGATGCGTCCGTAAGTCGGGCGCAAGCCGGTCACACCGCAACGCGAAGACGGCGAGACAATCGAACCCAGCGTTTCCGTGCCGAGTGCAAAGCCTACTAAACCCGCCGAAGTCGCCGAGGCCGAACCCGCCGACGAACCGCTGGAGCCTTGTTGCGTTTCTTCGGGCTGCCAGGGATTGCGCGTCATCCCAGCGAACCAGCGTCCGCCCTGCGCCAGCGCGCCCATCGAGAGTTTGGCGCAAAGCACGGCACCCGCGTTGCGCAAGCGTTCGACCACGGTCGAATCGTAATCAATCATCCGTTCTTTGAACGGTTCGGCGCCCCAGGTGGTCTTGATGCCTTTGGTGGCAAAGAGGTCTTTGACGCCGCAGGGAATGCCGTGCAGCGGGCCGCGATATTTGCCTGCTTTGATTTCGCGGTCGGCGGCTTCGGCCTGTTGCAGCGCGAGTTCTTCGGTCAGCGTGACGACGCAGAGCAGCTTGGGGCCGTATTTTTTCAGGCGCGCCAGATACATCTTGGTCAGATCGAGCGAGCTGACCTGTTTGGTGCGCACGAGTTCGGCCAGTTGCGTGAGCGTGCAAAAGGCGAGGTCTTCGACGGCTTTGAATTTGGGCGCTTCGGTTTTGCTGGCTTTGAGTTTGAGCTTGGGGCCGCCGGATTTCTTGGCGGCGCGCATGCCGGGCAGGGCGGGATGAAAGGCGATGGCCGGTTCAGTGTCGAGCGGAACTTCGATTTTGCGCAGCGCTTCATAATTGCCCAGGTTGCGATTGACGCCGGGCAGTGCCATTGCTTCCTGCGCATCGTCCAAATCAACGCCCATGATTTGTTCGGCGACTTGCAGCATCTCTTTGGTGATGCGCTGCGGCGTTTGGGGTTGTTGCGGCTGTTGGGCTAGCACCACTTCGCCGCCAAGTTCAGGCAGTGCGGCGGCAGCGACTCCAGCGGCGGGGAGTAATTTGACGAACGTGCGGCGGTCGAGTGTTGACGGTTGCTTTGCACCTTGAACGTTGCGGCGCGCACCTGATTTCTTTTTCATAGCTCTCCTGAACGGTAAATGGTTGGAACGTGTCTGTCCGCAGAGCCGCGGGCAGTTGCAGATCAGCGAAACCTGTCGGCAACCGCAGAGGCAATGTCATTGAGTTAAGCGCGGCAAAGAGGTGTTCAGAGTTTACGCTTCAGCGTGTCTCAGTCGAATCAACACGCTGAAGCGTGAACTCTGAACCTTGATTCGCTGCCCTCGCTTTTGCGGGGTTGCGCGCACCGTCTGATCGTGTGCGGCGTTAGTCATTTTCTCTGTGTCTGGTGCTGTTGCAGGCTTAGACCCTTGCTCGCTCCGCCGGGTTTCCAGTATTGTCTCGGCAGGTGATGCGGGGTGCCTTTCACGCCTTCGCCCACGCTTTCGCTTGGATTACGGCAAACGAAATAACACGAACTGATAGCACGTGCCAATCTGTTTGACCTAACTAAAGACAATTCGGACGCATTCCCAATTCAGGGCAGCAGGCAGTCTGTTCAGACCTGCGCCGAAACCGATCAGAGTCCATCCGGCACTAGATGCCAAACTTAAAACGGAAGAGAGTGGAAATTATGAAAAATGGGATTCTGATCCTGGCAGTCTGTTTCCTGGCTGTGCTGAGTGTTGAAATGAGTGCGCAACAACGCCGCGCGCCGCGTCCCGCGCCAACGCCGACGCATCAATTAAAGCCCACGCCGAAAACAGTCGCGTGGGGCTATTACGACGCCAAAGCCGAGCCGGTGCTGCACATCAAATCGGGCGACACAATCGAGATTCAAACCCTGATCACCAGCAACCCGACGCGCTTGGAAGCCGCAGGCGTGCCGCCCGCGCAGGTTGAACAAGCCTTGCGCGACATCAACAAAGAAGTCACCAACAAAGGGCCGGGCGGCCACATCCTGACCGGGCCGATCTTTGTCGAAGGTGCCGAACCGGGCGATGTGCTCGAAGTGCGCATTCAAAAGATCAAGCTGGCGATTCCCTACGCCTACAATTCCTTTGGCCCACGCAGCGGGTTCATCCCGGAAGACTTTCAATCGTCAAAGACGAAGATCATCCCGCTGGATGAAAAGAAGCTGGTCGCGCATTTCGCCGACGGCATAGAGATTCCGCTGCGCCCGTTTTTTGGCAGCATGGGCGTCGCGCCGCCCGAAACGATGGGGCGCGTCAACAGCGCACCGCCGGGCATTCACGCGGGCAATCTGGATAACAAAGACCTGGTGGAAGGGACGACGCTCTTTATTCCAGTGCATGTGCGCGGCGCTTTGTTCGAGGTCGGTGACGGCCACGCCGGGCAAGGCAATGGCGAAGTGGACATCACGGCGCTCGAAACTTCGCTCATCGGCACCTTTCAGTTCATCTTGCGCAAGGACATGAAATTGAAATGGCCGCGCGGCGAAACGCCTACGCACTATATCGCGATGGGCATAGACAAAGATTTGACCGAAGCGGCCAAGATCGCCGTGCGCGAAGCGATTGATTTGCTGGTGACGGAAAAGCATCTGACGCGCGAAGATGCCTATATGCTGTGCAGCGTCGCGGTGGATTTCAATATCACGCAGGTCGTGGACGGCACCAAAGGCGTGCACGCCATGATTCCCAAAGCGATCTTCAAAGCAACGCACTGAACATTTTTGGTAATAATTACGGAGGTTAAAGATAGATGAAGCGAATCCGCATTGCGGCCATCCTGACCCTGACCTTGTTCACGGCGTTGGATGTGTCCGCGCAAACAAAGCGTCCAATGCGTACCAGCACAGGCAAAGCGGCGGGCACAGGCGCAGCCGGTTCGGTCGAAGCGACGATCAAAAAGCTCGAAGCCGAATGGTTCGCCGCGGTGACCAGCAAAGACACTGCAACGATCAGCCGCATCTTCGCCGATGACATGCTGACGGGCGATGACGACGGCACCTGGCTGAAAAAAGCCGACATGCTGAAATACGTCAAGGCTGGCTTGCCCATTGATAAAGTCACGAGCGACGAATTCAAGCTGCGGCTGTATGGCACGACGGCCATCGTGAATGGCAAATCCAGCTTTTATGCCGATGGCAAAAAGCTGGGCCAAAATCATCACACCGCCGTGTGGGTCAAACGCGCAGGCAAATGGCAAGTCGTGGCGTGGCAATCCACGCCGATCAAAATCAACTTGGCAAAAACTACGGAGAAAACAATGACGACTGCTTCAGGTTTGCAATACGAAGACATTGTTGTCGGCACGGGCGAAAGTCCCAAATCCGGCCAAATGACCAAAGTGCATTACACCGGCTGGCTGACGGATGGAACCAAATTCGATAGCTCGGTGGATCGTGGACAACCATTTGAATTCGAGGTTGGCATGGGTCGCGTCATCAGAGGCTGGGACGAAGGCGTGCTGACCATGAAAATCGGCGGCAAACGCAAGCTGATCATCCCGCCGCAACTCGGTTACGGCGCGCGCGGCGCAGGCGGCGTGATTCCGCCAAATGCCACGCTGGTGTTTGAAGTGGAATTGCTGGGTGTGCAGTAAACAAACAAAAAACGAGATTACGGAACAGACGGAAATAACGGAAGAAACGGAAATGAAACCGGGTTGGGCTATTCTGTCTGTTCCGTTATTTCCGTCTGTTCCGTAATCTCTCTTCCGCTTAGCCTCTCATCCTTCAAATCCCGCAAACTGTTCTCGCAATCGTTGCCATGAAACTTTCCGAACTCGCTCAACTCACCAACGCCACCATCGAAACCGGCGCGCCCGATTTAGAGATCACTGGCGCGGCGGGCCTGGCCGAAGCCCGCGCGGGGCAGGTGGCCTTTCTCTCGAATCCGCGCTACACCGGACAAGTCAACGAGACGCAGGCGGCAGCCATCTTCCTCGCCGCCAACACGCCGATTACACGCACTGACATCGCCGTCTTGCGGGCCAAAGACCCATACCTGGCTTACACCAAAGCGCTGCGCCTCTTTCATCCCGACGTTGAAGTCACACCCTTCGTGCATCCATCTGCCGTGATTGATCCGACGGCGCAAGTGGCGGCGGATGCGCATATCGGGGCCTGCACTGTCATCGGACTGCATTGCGTCGTGGGCAGCAAGGTTTTGCTGCATCCGAACGTCACGCTTTACGAAGGCGTCCACATCGGTGCGGATTCAGTGATTCATTCCGGCGTCGCCTTGCGCGCCAACACGCAGATCGGCGCGCGCGTGATCATTCATAACAATGTCGTCGTGGGTTCAGACGGCTTCGGCTTTGCCAAGAACGAAGACAAAAGCTGGCTGAAGATTCCGCAAACGGGTCGCGTCGTGATCGAAGACGATGTCGAAATCGGCGCGGGCACGACGATTGACTCGGCTTCGGTCGGCGAGACGCGCCTCAAACGCGGCGTCAAGATTGATAACCTGGTACAGATCGGCCACTCCTGCACGATTGACGAAGACGCGCTGATCTGTTCGCAAACCGGCCTCGCGGGCAGTTCGCACATTGGCCGCCGCGTGATTTTGGCCGGGCAGGTCGGCATCGCCGGACACTTGCACGTGGGCGACGATGCGGTCATCACGGCCAAAAGCGCCACCAGCCACGACATCCCGCCGGGCAAAGTCATTTCGGGCATTCCGGGCTTTGATAACAAGGATTGGTTGCGCGCGACGGCGGCGTATCGGCGCTTGGGCGAGATGGCGCGGACGGTGCGGGAGTTAGAAAAGCGATTGGCGCAGTTGGAGAAAGAGCCTGAGAATTAGATTGTTGAACGGACGCATATTTGGGTGAGCGATAGATCGGGGCATCTAAGAAACCTAGCATACCATTGCACTAACAAGATTTTGATTTGTACTGAACTCTCGGGGATAAGTTATGAAAGATAAGTTTATAGATGATCTAGAAGACGTAATTGATCCAGAACCCGTAATTGATCCAAGTCTCATATGGGGTGAGGAGAATGGGCCAGGGAAAAGGCGATTGCAAGCCTCATTTATCAGTGACGAGGCTGTCGGTTTTTTTGAAAAACTTGCTGCTGAAACTTGGAACGATTTGAGGAGGCGCAATCTTGTAAAAACGCCACTTCTTGAGACAACCATAACAAATATTCTCATGGCGAAAATACAAGAAAGAATAAAATATGAAAATTTACGGGACATACGACAGGTGATACCAAAGTCAAGTGAAGAAGCTGTCATGGGTTTTGATTGGGAATGGTGGGTTGGTTCTGGTAATAGATGGTTTCGATATGTTGTACAAGCTAAGATATTAAGTCGTGAATCATTAAAATATGAAGCGTTGTGCCATCGGGTAAAAAGCAGCAAAAAGCTCCAGATAGATGTACTTAAAGATTTTGCAGATAGAAAAAAGGCTATTCCGCTTTATTGTTTTTATAATTACTTGCCAAATGACATAGCTGAAAGTTATTGGCATTGCCCGCCTGAATACCAAAAAGACATCTCACAACTTGGCTGTACTCTCGTTCCGCTAGAAATTGTCAAACCTATTCACGATAAGAGAATTGCAAAGCGTTTTATTTACTTGCATGAAAGCCCTCAGGCATTGCCTTGGCGTTGTTTGTTTCATGCACATTTGGATGAAACTGGGCCACCTGAAGGAGAGATTGTTCCACCATATGCGCGGAACTACTGGGACAGAAAGTATGATGAATTACCGAAGTTTCTTCAAGAAGCTGGTTCTGACAGACCGGTCTCACTGCCGCCCGAATTATACGAAGGATGTTACCCAGAAAGAATAATGATCATACAGACTAACGACAAAATACTTCAAAATAGCGGTAACTTATCATCAGAGATAGGCCCTTTGCCTTAGTCCCTAGGCAACGCCGCCATCTCCTGCCGCGCCTGATTCGCTTCCGCAAAATTCCCGCCGCCAATCTGCAACGCCTTTTCATACGCCTGCCGCGCCCGCGCCGCTTCGTTGTTTTCGCGCAAGGCTCGCGCCAGATGCAGGTAATAGCCCGCGTTGGCGGGCCGCCGTTCGAGGGCTTTGTTGAATTGTTCGATGGCGATGCTGTGCTGGCCTTTTTTGTAATAGGCGTAACCGAGCGTGTCGAAGAAGCTGGCTTCGGGCGCGATGCTGATGGCGTGTTGGGCGTTGTCGGTGGCTTTGTCGAGATTGCCCATGTTTTTGTCGGCGTAGAGCCAGGCGAGATTGTTGTAGGCAATGGCCGCGCCCAGTGAACGGCTGTCGAAGCTGAGCGCGTGTTCGTAATGGTTGAGCGCTTCGGAATAGCGCCCGCGCTCTTCTTCGAGCAAGCCGATCAGCAGGTGCGCCTGGGCGGTCTGTTGGGATTGGCGATTGTTTTTGGTGACGGCGTCGAGTTCAGTGATGGCGCGCTCAAAGAGGTTCTTGCGTTTGTAAAAATCGCTGAGCGCGAAATAGGCCGTCATGAAATCAGGATCAGCCGCGAGCGCTTGGCGCAAGGCGGTTTCCGTATTCGCTGTATCGCCTGTCGCATCGTAGAGCCGCGATTTTTGAAAGAGCAATTGGGCGCGTGCCGTTTGGGCGGATTGCGCGGCGAGCAGCGAATCAAGTTTGGCGAGCGCCGGTTGGTAGTTCTTTTGCGCGAGCGTCACATCCACCAGCATGGCGATGGCGGCAGGGCTACTAGGCGCGAGTTCGACGGCTTTGTCGGCGGCTGCCAAAGCTCTAGTCAGATCGCGTTTGAGCAGGTGAATGGTCGCCAGATTGATGTGCGGTTCGGCGGCGTGCGGGTCAATGTCGGCGGCACGGTTCAGGTCATTGGCCGCGTTGGTGTAATCGCCAAGTTGCAAACGGGCGACGGCGCGCGAGGTGTAGGCCTTGCTCTCCAAATCCTTCAACGCCTCGGCGGGCAGGCGCGTGGCCTGAAAATCGGTGTCGCTGGTTTTGAGCGCGGCCAGCACGTTGAGCAATTGATTCGCCGTGTCGAGCGCATCACCAGCCTTGTTCTGGTGCAAGTGAATGCGGATGAGCATCAACAGGCCCATCGGATGGCGCGGGTAATAACCGAGCAAACTGTTGACCAGCGAACGCGCGCGCACCGGATCGTTGTTTTGCAGGTACGCATCCGATGTGTAGTACAGCGCGGCAGGTAACGCCGGTTCCAGTCGCAGCGCCTGTTCCAGATCAAGGATGGCTTCGCGGTAATCGCCTTCGAGCGTGCGTATGCGGCCACGCACGAGCAACGCGTCGGTGTCCTGTTTGTTGCGTTGAAAAGCGGCCTCGAGTTGTTGCTTGGCTTCGTTCGCACGACCCTGCGCGAGCAACATTTCGGCTAGGCGTGCATAGCCGCGCTGAAAATCGGGATGGTCTTTGAGCAGTTGCTGATATTCGCCGATGGCCTGTTCGGTGCGACCTGCGCGCGCGTGCAAATCAATGACCTGGGCGCGTCCGCCAGTCTTGTCAGGCTCGAATTCGATTTGTCGCGCGAGGTATTTTTCGGCTTCGTCGTAACGCTCCTGATTTTCATAAAAGCGGCGCAAGGCGATCAGCACCAGCCGATCTTTGGCGTCGTGCTGGAAGGCCGCGAGCAGTTGCTGCTCGGCTTCGGCACTGCGGCGGTTGGCAAAGAGGAAATCGCCATACGCCAGCCGGGCCGGGGCGGATTGCGGATTTTTGGCGATGGCTTCTTTGAACGCGGCATCGGCTTGTGCTCTGAACGTGGCGGCGGTGCCCGCCTCGCTGGCGCGTTGATCGTAGTAGCGGGCGAGCGCCAGATAAGGTTCGACGCGATTGGGATTGAGCTTGATGGCGCGGTCGAGTTCGGCCTTGGCGTCGTCGTAGCGTTTCTGCATGGTGCGCACTTGGGCGAGCAGGATGAAGGCTTCGGCGTTGTTGGCGTCTTTGGCGAGGATTTCGTTGACGAGGCGTTCGGCCTCTTTGACGGCTTCCTCCTGCTGACGGCCCAGCCGCGTGTATTGCAAAAACATCTGGCCTAGCCGCAAACGCGCGTCCAGGTTGTTGGCGTCGAGTTTGGCCGCGAGTTGGAACTGTTCGGCGGCCTCTTGCAGGTTGCCGAGCGCGAGGCTGGCATCGCCCAAACCGTGATGCGCGGCGGCCAGATTGCGGTCGCGTTGCAAGGCGTTGCGAAATTCAAGGCGGGCCTCGGCGTATTGCTGATCTTTCAGGTATTGCTGGCCGCGCGCGAGATGGGCGGCTTTTTCTTGTTCTGGATTTTGGCAGGCGGAAAGTAACAGCGCGAGCAGGATAACGATGCAGTACGGGGAGCGTGAGCGACCTGAGCTTCCCGAATGTACTTTATATCGTGGCTCAGGTCGCTCACGCTCCCCGTACTGTATTGGCGCGCGATACGCGCGCGCCGGAGATTGAAATATCTGAATTGCCTTCATTCGGATTTAATGATGCGTTAGGAGGTAGCGGGGTGATGTTGTTGATTGCCGGTGCGAGTGTAGCGGATGCTTTCTCGCACGGGCAAGCTGAACCAAACCTACGATGGCTTGCGGCAGCACAACGCGCCAACGATAATGCCCGCCTTCTGAAAACAATATGAACAGCGAGCAGAACATGGATTTGGAAAAGATTGCCGCCGGGGTGCGTTTGATCCTCGAAGGCATCGGCGAAGATGTGGAACGTGACGGCTTGCGCGAAACGCCGCAGCGCGTGGCCGAAATGTACGCTGAAATCTGCGGTGGCTTGCACGAACAGGCCGAAGCTGAATTGAAAGTCATCCCGTCCGGCGCGCCCGATGGCGAAGACTTGGTGATGGTCAAAGACATCGCCATCGCTTCGCTGTGCGAACATCATCTGGTGCCGTTCACCGGCAAGGTGCACATCGCTTACATCCCGCAAAACGGACGCATCGTGGGTTTGTCGAAACTGGCGCGCATCGCCGAGATTTTCGCGCGGCGTCCGCAAGTGCAGGAACGCTTGACGACACAAATTGCCGAATTGCTTTATCGCGGCCCGCTGCAACCCAAAGGCGTGTTCGTAGTAATGGAAGCCGAGCATCTATGCATGGTGATGCGCGGCATCAAAAAACACGGCGCAACGACCGTGACCTCAGCGTTGCGCGGCGTATTCAAAGAAGACGAGCGTGCGCGGAATGAAGCGCTGGCTTTATTGCGGCGTAGTTAATGGCGAGACCGCCAGGATTTTCGGAGACCAAATGAACACCAACGAAACATTGCGACGAAAACTAAGCTGGCAAGGCATGGCCATTTTTCTGCTTGCCGTACTGGCTTGGCCTGCGGCTGCCGCCACGTGCGAAAGCTTGGCGGAATTGAGGTTGTCCAACACCACGATCACAACAGCGCAATCCATTGCCGCCGGAGCCTTCACGCCGGCCAGCGGTTCGGCCGCGCCATACAAAGACCTGCCCGCCTTTTGCCGCGTAGCCGGGGTGATCAAACCGTCCAGTGATTCGGACATTAGGTTTGAAGTCTGGTTGCCGAGCGCGAATTGGAACGGCAAATTTCATGGCATCGGCAATGGCGGGTTCGCCGGTTCGATCTCGTATGCAGGACTGGCGGGCGCGTTGGCGCGTGGTTACGCCTCGGCTTCGACGGATACGGGACATGCCACATCAGACGCAGCTTGGGCACTGGGCCATCCCGAAAAGATTGTGGATTACGGCTACCGCGCGATTCACGAGATGACCGACAAGGCCAAACAGATCGTCAAGGCGTTTTATGGCGATGGCCCGCAGCGTTCGTATTTCGCTAGTTGCTCGAACGGTGGGCGGCAGGCGTTGATGGAGGCACAGCGTTATCCCAATGATTACGACGGCATCATCGCGGGCGCGCCGGCGAATGCGTTCACTTACATCCTGACGGGCTTTGCCTGGAATATGAAAAATACGTTGGCTGATCCGGCCAACTACATTCCAGCAAGAAAACTGAAAGCCATCGAAGCCGCCGCGCTCGCCGCATGTGACACGCGCGATGGCGTGAAAGACGGCGTGCTCGCTGAGCCGGTGAAATGCAATTTCGATCCGGCGGTTTTGCTCTGCAAAGGCGAAGAAACGGATGAATGCCTGACCGAAAAGCAGGTCGCCGCATTGAAGAAAATTTACGCCGGGCCGCGTAATGCCAAAGGCCAACTTATTATTCCTGGCTTCACGCCCGGCGGTGAGACAGGGCCGGGCGGTTGGACGGCCTGGATTACGGGCGGAACGCCGACCACGGCTGCGCAATTCTTTTTCTCGACGCAGGCGTTCAAGAACATGGTTTACAACGATCCAAATTGGGATTTCAAAACCTTTGAGCTGGAACGCGACGGTAAGGTGGCGAATGAGAAGCTCGCGCCGATCTTGAATGCGACCGATCCAGATTTGAAAGCCTTCAATGCGCACGGCGGCAAGCTGATTCTTTATCACGGCTGGAACGATGCGGCGCTGCCGCCGGTGAATACGATCAACTATTTTCAGAGCGTGGCGGCGAAGCTGGGCCAGCGGCAGGCGAATGGTTTTGTGCGTTTGTTTATGGCGCCCGGCGTGCAGCATTGCAACAATGGCCCCGGCCCCGATGCGTTCGGGCAGATGGTGACGAGCACGCAATCTGACCCGCAGCACGATCTGACGCTGGCCTTGGAACGTTGGGTAGAACAGGGCGTCGCGCCGGAGCAAGTGATCGCGACGAAACGGCAAGGCGGACAAGTGACGCGCACACGACCGCTTTGCGCTTATCCACAGGTGGCGCAGTACAAAGGCAGCGGCAGCACGGATGACGCCGCGAATTTCGTTTGCGTGACGCCAAAGGCTGGCAATCAGAAAAAGTAACGTTGGTTTGAATCTGGAAACAACGGAGAAAAAGATGCAAAGACGCACATTTCTGACTGGCACCGCCGCCTGGGTGGGCATGAACTGGCTTGCGCCTGCGGTACTCAAGGCCAGTGGCAATGCGCCGAAATTCGCGGCCAATCCGTTCGCGCTCGGTGTCGCGTCAGGCGAGCCCTGGGAAGACAGTGTAGTGTTGTGGACGCGCCTGGCGCCGGATGCGCTCAATGGCGGCGGCATGTCGCCAGCCAGCGTCGAGGTGAAATGGGAACTTGCCAGCGATGAGCAAATGAAAAACATCGTGGCGAGCGGCACGGCGATAGCGGCGGCAGATTTAGGCCACGCGGTGCACGTCGAGGTATTCGGGCTGCAACCGGCGCGTTGGTATTGGTATCGCTTTATGGTGGGCAACGAAGTCAGTCCGGTAGGGCGCACGCGCACTGCACCTGCGCCGGGCATGCTGACGGAGCGCTTCAACTTTGCCTTTGCATCTTGCCAGCATTACGAAACAGGCTGGTACACGGCTTACAAGCACATGTGCGAAGAGAATCTCGACTTGGTCGTCTTCCTGGGCGATTACATTTATGAGTACGGCGCGATTGAAGACCGCGTGCGCAAGCACAATGGCCCGGAAATCATGAACTTGAATGATTACCGCAATCGTTACGCGCTTTATAAAAGCGATGCGCTGTTGCAACGGGCGCACGCGCAATTCCCGTGGGTCGTGACCTGGGACGATCATGAGGTAGCGAACAACTACGCGGGGTTGTACGTGCCCACGCAGAAAACAGGCGTTGAGGCGCGGCGCGCGGCGGCCTATCAGGCGTTTTTTGAACACATGCCGTTGCGGCCTTCGTTGTTGCGGCAAGGGCCGTATATGGAGTTGTATCGCGATTTGAGTTTTGGCCGCTTGCTCGAAATGCAGGTGCTGGACACGCGGCAATACCGCACGCCGCAACCGTGTGGCGACGGGACGAAAGAAGCCTGCGCGGAAGTTTTCGATCCGCAGGCGACGATTTTGGGGCGCGCGCAAAAGCGTTGGTTGATGCGCAACCTCGATCGTTCGCCCGCGCGCTGGAATGTGCTGGCGCAACAGGTCATGCTGACGCCGCTCGATCTGGAGCCGGGGCCGGGGCGCAAATTCAGTATGGACAAATGGGCGGGCTACAACGTCGAGACCAAGCAGTTGATGCAATTTCTGGCGACGCGCAAACCGAGCAATGTGGTCGTGTTGTCAGGCGACATTCACTCGAACTGGGTGACCGCATTGAAGGCGGATTACGATAGGCCTGAATCCGCCGTGTTGGGCGCGGAATTCACCGGCACTTCGATCTCTTCGGCGGGCGACGGCATGGATACGCGGCCCACCACGGAAAGGCTGATTGCCGAAAATCCGCATTTGAAATTTTACAACGGGCAGCGCGGCTACGTGTGCTGTGCGGTGACGCCGGAAAAATGGCAAACCGATTTCCGCGTCGTGCCGTTCGTGACGAAGCCGGATGCGCCGGTCAGCACGCGGGCTTCGTTTGTGGTCGAAAACGGGCGACCGGGTGCGAAACAGGTTTAGTACACCGGCAACGAAGCGCTTTAATCGTTGCGGCCTCACCTCGTAGTAACGAATCAATTCGTTACTACGAGGTGAGGCTCAAACTGCCAAGGAGCTTAGTTGCCGGTGTATTTAGCCACCAAAGAAAGCAGACTTAATGCAGGAACGATTGCAGAAATTGATTGCGGCGGCGGGCGTGGCTTCGCGGCGCAAGGCGGAAGAGTTGATCTTAGAGGGACGCGTCACGATCAACGGGCAGGTCGTGAAAGAACTCGGCACCAAGGCCGATCCGGCGGAAGACCACATCAAAGTCAACGGCAAGCTGATTAACTTGAAACTGTCACAGCAAGAGAAGATTTATCTGTTGCTCTATAAACCGATGGGCTATTTGACCAGCAAGTCCGACCCGCAGGGCCGCCAGTTGGTGATTGATTTGTTGGGGAAATACCGTGACAAGGTGAATCCGGTCGGGCGGTTGGATGTGAATACCGAGGGGTTGATTCTATTGACCAACGACGGCCAGTTCACCCAGTTGATCGCGCACGCCAAACACAAAGTGCCGAAGGTGTACGAAGTCAAGGTGAAGGGCCAACCCAGCGAAGTCCAGATTCGTAAGCTCGAACGCGGGATCGTGTTGGACAAAGTAAAGACCGCGCCCGCGCAGATCAAACAGATGGAGTTGAGTGATACCAATGCCTGGTATGAAGTGACGCTGTTTGAAGGAAGGAATCAGCAGATTCGCAAAATGTTCGATTCGATTGGGCATTCGGTACTCAAGTTGCGGCGCGTGGCGATTGGCTTTTTGCGCAATGAGAAGTTGCGGCCCGGCGAGTTTCGGCTGTTGAGCGGAGCCGAGGTCAAACGCTTCTCGACATTACCAGCCGCGCCAGCCAAGGCCGCTGTGAAAAAGGCGCGGAAGAAAACGCCAGCGCCAAAGGCAACCCGTGCGTAGGGGCGGAAGCCGCAGCTTGACAAGGTTCAGAGCCAGCCTTTAGAGTCTCAACGTCTTGAATTTCAAAGCTTAGGATGTTGTCTCGATGCTCAATTCCATCAGCTTCCGTACTCGCCCTTGACCCTCTGAAACAGTTTGGTTTGTGCGGCCCACTGTGAGGCGTGAAGGCGGCAGTTTGCGGGGGCATTGCCAGGTTGCAGTTGACCAGGTTGCAGTTGAATTGAAGCAACAATGAAATATGGAAATCGTATTGGCGGAAAGTCTGGGGTTTTGCATGGGCGTCAAGCGCGCCGTTGATCTGGCGTATCGCGCGCTCGACAAAGCCGCTGGACAGCCAGTGGTGACGTTGGGGCCGTTGATTCACAACGCGCAAGAGATTGACCGGTTGCAGCGCGACGGCATCGGCGTGACCGAGGTGGAAGCGATTCCGGCCAGTGGCACGGTGGTGATTCGTGCGCATGGCGTCACGCCGCAAGCGTTTGACCAGCTTAAATCACGCGGCCTGCGCATTATGGATGGCACGTGCCCTTACGTGCATTACTCGCAGCGGCGCGCTTCAGAGCTTTATCGCGAAGGGTATACGGTCGTCATTGTCGGTGACGCCAAGCACCCGGAAATCGTCGGCATCCTGGGCTACATCAACAACGATGCTTACGCCGTCAAAACGGTCGAAGAGGCCGAGGCGTTGCCGCGGTTGGCACGCATCGGCACGATTGCGCAAACGACGATCAGTCCGCAGAAGTACAACGCGATCATTGAAGTGTTAAAGACCAAGGCGCCAGAGGTGAGGGTCTGCGAAACGATTTGCGACGCCACCACCGAGAATCAAGGTGCGATTCGCGCGCTGGCCGGTGAGGTCGAATTGCTTTATGTCATCGGCGGGCGTCACAGCGCCAACAGCGTCAAACTGGTTGAAACCGCGCGCGAACAATGCCCGCGCGCGACGCTCATCGAAACAGCGGATGAGATTGACCCGGCGGATTTGCGTGGCGTGCGCACGGTGGGTGTGAGTGCCGGCGCGTCCACACCCGATTGGATGATTCAGCGCGTCGTGGAACGGCTGCGCGAACTAGACCGTCAAATCAATGCGCTGGCGGCGTAGTGCCCGCAGCGTTGGCAAATAATGGCTTGACGGTTTATGATCCCGATTCTTTAAGTTCAAATTCCATGCCCGATCAGCAAAACGATCCTGGAGTGGCAAGCGTCACTCTCGAAGTTCTCCCAGGAGGAAGTTCAGCTCAACATGTCAACTGAAACCATTAACCAAACCGCTGACGCTACGGAGGCCGCCGCGACGGCCGTAGCCGAAAGCGCCCAACCAGCCGCCGCGAGCGTGCCGGCTGAAGCTTCTGCCCACCTTGCGGCAGGAAATAACGGCTCTAAACATGAGGCCGCTGGTGATCTGCCAGACGGTGATCTTCCAGATAGTGATCTGGAAGATTTCGCCGCGATCCTGGCTGGTTACGAGAAAGAGCACAGCACTGAGATCAGCGAAAACGAAGTCGTCAAAGGCACGGTCATCAAGATCACGGATCAGGCTGTCATCATTGACGTCGGCTTCAAATCCGAAGGCATCGTCAATGTCGCCGAGTTCAAAGAGGGCGACACCGTTACGGTCAAACCGGGCGATCAAGTTGATGTCTACGTCAAACAACTCGAAAACTCCGAAGGCTATGTCGAGTTGTCGCGCGCCGATGCTGTCCGCATGCAGACGTGGGATTTGATTGAGAACGCCTATAAGACCGGCGAGATCATCAAGGCCCGCGTGCTCGACCGCATCAAAGGCGGCTTGCGCGTGGACATCGGCGGCGTCCAGGCCTTCCTGCCCGGCAGCCAGGTGGACGTCCGGCCCGTGCGCAACCTCGATTCGTTCCGCAACAAAGACATTGATGTCCGTGTGTTGAAGGTCAACAAGAAGCGCGGCAACATCGTGCTTTCGCGCAAGGTGCTGCTCGAAGAGGAGATCAACAACAAGAAGGGCGAAACGCTCAAATTCCTCGAAGAAGGCATCATCGTCGAGGGCCAGGTCAAGAACATCACCGAATACGGCGCCTTCATTGATCTCGGCGGCATTGACGGCCTGCTGCACATCACTGATATGTCGTGGGGCCGCATTCAAAATCCGACCGAAGTCCTCAAGGTGGGCGAGAACGTGCAGGTCAAGGTGCTCAAGTTCGACCGCGACAAAGAGCGCGTCAGTTTGGGTTACAAGCAACTGATTCCCGATCCCTGGGCGACGACGTTTGAACGTTTTCCGTCCGGTTCGCGCGTCAAAGGCAAAGTCGTTTCCGTCACCGATTACGGCGCCTTTGTCGAATTGGAAGACGGCATCGAAGGCCTGATCCACGTTTCGGAAATGAGTTGGTCGAAGCGCGTCAAGCATCCGTCCAAGCTGGTCAATGTCGGCAACGAAGTCGAGGCGCAGGTGTTGGCGGTGGATCAAAACAATCGCCGCATCAGCCTCGGCATGAAGCAGATCGAAACCAATCCCTGGGACACGATCATGGCGCGTTACGCGGTCGGCACGCGGGTCAAAGGCCGCGTGCGCAACCTGACCGATTTCGGCGCGTTTGTCGAAGTCGAGGACGGCATTGACGGCCTCGTGCACGTCTCTGACATCTCGTGGACGAAGCGCATCAAGCATCCGAACGAGGCCCTGAAAAAGAACCAGGAAGTCGAAGCGATTATCACAGCGATTGATGTCGAGAACCGCCGCTTGTCGCTTTCGATCAAAGACCTCGAACCGAACGCCTGGGAACGCTTCTTCAACGAACACAAGCCGGGTGATGTCGTGTCGGGCAAGGTCACGCGCTTTGCCAACTTCGGCGCCTTTGTCGAGTTGGATGATGGTATCGAAGGTCTCTGCCACGTTTCCGAACTGGCGGAACAACACGTGGAGCGTCCCGAAGATGCCGTCAAACAAGGCCAGAAACTTCAATTCAAGATTCTGAAGATGGATCGCGAAGCGAAGAAGATCGGTCTGTCGGCGCGCGCGGTCGGCAAGGACGAACCGATTTACGATTCGGGGAACTTTAGTTCAGGCGGTTCCGGCATGGCGAGCCTGGGTGAGATCGCCGGGTTGAATCGTTCAAACGACAACTAACCGGGAAGCGCATTTACGCTAGAGACAAACGGGAACACGAGTCAGGCTCGTGTTCCCGGTGTTTCGTTAGCGCCGCAAATTACGCAACCATGACCGGCGCAAAGCCATGAAACGTAGCAATCTGATTTGGATCACGATCATCGGTGTTGTCCTGCTCGGCATGTTCGGCCTGACGATTTTCGCGTTAATGTCCGGCCTGTCCACCGGCGGTGGCAGTGGTTTTGGCAGCGGTGACCGCATCGCGGTCATTCCGGTTGAAGGGGTGATTGGCGGCGGTATGGCAAAAACCGTCAATCGGTACTTAAAGCAGTACGGCGAAGACGAGCGCATCAAAGCGATCATCTTACGCATTGACAGTCCCGGTGGCGGCGTTTCTGATTCGCAGGAGATCTATCGCGAAGTCAAACGCGTCAAAGAAGAGAAGAAGAAAAAGGTGATCGTTTCGATGGGCAGCGTGGCGGCTTCGGGCGGCTATTACGTAGCCTGCCCGGCGGATCGCATTTTTGCCAATCCAGGCACGATCACAGGCAGCATTGGCGTGATCGCCGAATGGTTGAATTACAAAGAGCTGGCCGATTGGGCTAAGGTTAAACCGGTGGTTTTCAAAACCGGAGAATTCAAAGACACCGGTTCGGCCACGCGTGAAATCTCTGACCACGAACGCCAGTATTTTCAGAGCCTGATCAATGAGATGTTCGGGCAATTCGTGGGCGCGGTTGCCGAAGGGCGCAAGGGCCGGGGCGGGGAAGGCCGGCAATTGACCGATGTCGAAAAGGTCAAACAGTTGGCGGATGGCCGCGTCTTCACGGGCGAAACGGCCAAAGTGAATGGTTTGGTTGACGAGTTGGGCAATTTTGAAGATGCCGTGAAGTACACGGCCAAGCTGATCGGAATGAAAGGCGAGCCGTCGCTCGTCAGCCCACCCAAAGAGCGCGATGGGTTTTCGCTGTTGGATTTGTTGTTGGGCACCACGAAACTCAAAGCGATTTTACCGGCTGAATTACCGAGGCAGTTGAGTGATCTGGATACTTCGGTGCGGTTCCGGTATCAAATGCGGTAGCGCTGCCGTCACCAAGTAGTAAGTGCGCTATGCAGCCAGTGATTGATTCACCCATGCAAAGAACTACGGAGGAGCAATGACCAAAGCAGAGTTGGTTGAAGAAGTCGCCCGTGCGGCCGAGTTGACCAAAAAAGACTCGGAAGTGATTGTGGACGAGGTCTTCAAAAACATTATTCAGGCGCTCAATCGCGGCGAGAAAATCGAGTTGCGCGGGTTTGGTTCGTTTCGCGTGCGCCAGCGTGACGCCCGGCGCGGACGCAACCCGAAAACCGGCGAGCCGGTAGACATCCCAGCCAAAAGTGTGCCGTATTTCAAACCTGGCAAGGAATTGAAGGAACTCATCAACGATGGGGCGCCGGGTGCGGCAGATGCTGATGATTCGGATGATCTGGATGATGCCGCTGATTTGGCTGCTGGGGCCGCGGAAGCGAGTGGGACGACGACGGCTGTGTAAGCCGCTGTCGCGCGCGTTCAGATTGACTTCGCCTTGAAATTGACGATTCCTCAGCTACGCGTCGCCGCCGCTCCCTCTGCGTAACTCTGCACGGCGCACCAAGCTAGCTTTGCATACTCTTTTAACCCGCTTTTTTGCTAAACGCTTTCCGGCAGACTTCGTTTTGTCAGCCGTGAGCGCGTGACCGCCTTTAGGCATTTGCAAATGAGGTGTTTATGCAACCGCTGCAATCCTGGCGCTCCAACCATCCCTTATGCCAATCCGGCTGCACCTGGGTGGCCCTTTGCTTATGGGTGCTCGTCGGAAATGTGACTGCCGTGGCGCAAGGTTCCGGTGGCGCCGCTGGTTCCAGCGGCAGCCGTACCAACACGGGGACGAATAGTATTCGCGGAAAAGTATTTCTGCCTTCCGGCCTGACGCCCGAGCAACGGTTGCGCGTGGTTTTGGAAATCAGCACTGGCGGGATTGCGGCGGAAACCTTCACTGACTCCGTCGGGAATTTCGATTTCCGCTCCGTCGCCAACAATAATTACCGCGTGACCATTTACACGGATCAGCGCTTGTTTGAGACGACGCAGGAAACACTTGAGGTGTATGGCAATTTCGCGCGCACGTACAACGTGCAAATTTACCTGCGCGAAAAGTGGGCTGACACCCTACAGTCAAAAGACAAAATGCTCTCGGTGGCGGATACACAAGAAGCGCCCAAGAGCGCCAAAAAACTTTACGAGAAAGGTCTCAAACTCGCCCGTGAAGGCAAGCCACAAGAGGCTGTCGGCCCATTGAAAGAGGCATTGCAAGCCTTTCCGGCCTACATGAATGCCCTTAACAAACTCGGCGAGCAGCACCTGCGGTTGGCACAGCCGGCGGAAGCGCAGGCGTTGTTTGAACGCGCCCTCGCCGTGAATGACAAATTTGCTTTGCCGCATATCAACCTGGGCATATTGTTGCTCAATCTCAAACGCGTGCCCGAAGCGATCAAAGAACTCGAAACCGGCAACAACCTCGATGACAGTTTCCCGATGGGCCATGTGCAATTGGGATTGGCGTTGATGCTGGTGGAGCCGTTGGATTACGAGCGGGTCGAAAAGGAATTCAAGCGCGCGCTGCAAATCGCCGGCAAGGAGATTCCGCAAGCGCACCTTCATCTATTCAATCTTTACACGCGCCACAAAGAGTATCAGAAGGCGCTTACGCAACTGGATGAATACCTGAAAGACGCGCCAAACACCCCTGAAGCCGAAGTCGTCCGGCAAAAACGCGATGCGTTGCGGAAGGTAGCCGGTAGCCGGTAGTCACAAACACTTGAGCAAGCAAAAAGCCCTGAGAGAGATGGTTCTTAGACCTCGCTCTCAGGGCTTTGCTTTAGAACCGACTACCGGCTACTGCCGACTCATCACATAGACGCCGCCTGAAAACGATCCCACATAGAGCCGGTTCGGATTGAAGGGGTCGGCGGCCAGATTCTTAAACAGCACGCTGGGCAAGGCGCTGACGTCGAGCGGTTCCCAGTTCTTGCCGCGATCCAGCGAGTGATAAAAATTACCGCGCAGATGATCGCTCAAATACAACTCATCGGGGTTGAGTAGGTTGACCGAGAGCGCACTGGCATCCACCAGCATCGGCATGCCGCCGCCACGTTGTTCCCAGGTGCGCCCGCCATCCAACGAGCGGAAAAACCCTTCGGTCGTGCCCACGTAAATTGTTTCCGCTGTGCGCGGATCAAAGGTGAGCGCGCGTATGCGCAGAGGTTGCTCACCCAAAGGCAACACTTCAAAACTGTCGCCGTTATCGCGCGAAATCAACAATCCCGAATCGGTGCCGAGTAAAATCAAACCCGGTGCGTGCGGGCTGGTGGCGAGCGCTTTTAAGGTCAGGCGTGCGTTGCCGCCATCAGGGTTGGGCAGTTTCAGTATTTGCCAGCCTTTCTTTTCATCAGTGCTGCGAAACAAGCCATCCCAGGTGACGGCGATGAAGCCGGAGGCGGCTGGCTCGGCGGGCGGCGCCGTGGTTTCCACCAAGGCAGAAACCGGGGCTGACGCTCCTTCGTTCTGAACGATTGCACTTGGCCGCAGCTTGAGTGGGGCCAGTTGAAAGACCTGCGTTTGCAGATCGGCCAGTGCGTTTTGCGGGTCAGGTGCGGCTGGCGAGGCAGGCTTTTTGCTCGTGCTTGGTTTCTTGCTGCGGCCTTGGGCTGGAACAGGTCGAGTCTTAACGACCGGTATGGGTCGTCGCAGCGGTTGTTTGTGCAGTGGATTGGCAGTTTGCAGTGCGGTTGCTTGCACATCCGCCGTGGCCGGGTCGAGTGCTTTGGCTGGTAACGCTTCCACAGCAGGGTCTTGCCGTTTCACCTGCGCCCAACTGCGACCACGATCGGCGGAGCGAAACAGCCCGCTATTGGTGCCCGCGTAAATCGTCTCCGGTTCGGTTTCGGACTGATAGATCGAATAAACATCGCGCACGCCCATGCCCTCGACCGATTGTTTCCAGGTCAGGCCGCCGTCTTCACTGATGAAAAAGCCGCCGTTGGCCGAGTCATACAAGACCCCCGCGTAAATGCGCCCGCGTTCGGCGCGGTCGGCGACGACGGTGTTGACGTAACGGCTGATGAAACCGGCATTACTGAGTTCGTAATTCTCGCCGCCGTCATTGCTAATCAAAATGCCGTAATTGTCAGTTGCGGCAAAGACGCGTTCAGGCCGGTCGGGATGCACGGCAATCGCGTTGATGACCAGCCGCGCCGTGACTTGCCGCCACGAATCGGGCGCGCCGCCTTTGACCGAACGCCAGAGTCCTTCGATAGTGCCGGCAAAAACGACTTCGGGCAGTGTCGGGTGTTGATAGATGGTGTGCGTGCGCCGGGCGGAGTAGGGAATGCCTTTGACCTTTGTCCAGTTGGCGCTGCCGTCCGTCGAGCGATAGATACCGCTGCACGCGCACATCCACATGGCGTCAGGATTGGCTTCGTCAATGCGGATCGAAAAGATGTCGGAGTCGTCAATCATGCCCGTCTCTTTCATCCCGGTCAGTTTCCAGTTCTGACCGCCATCGGTCGTCTTCCACGGCAAATGCCAAGTGCCGACGAAAATGGTATTGGGATCGCGCGGATCAATTGCGGCGGAATGAAAGCCGGTCAACTCCTTGTCGTTTTCAGGCGTGATGCGCCGCCACGTCGCGCCGTGATCAATGCTGCGAAACACGCCGTCGCGCGCCACCGTGACCAGCACGTCGGGGTCTTTGGCGGCTTGTGCCAGCCCCAACACGGAATGTTCGCGTAAGGCGGCAATCTCATGCCAGCTTTCGCCCTGGTCGCGCGTGACATACAACCCGCCGCCCGTCGCATCGTCCTTGGCGTCTACCACCTGTTTGACGCCGACAAAAATCGTTCCCGTTTGTGCCTGATCAAAATGGATGAAGGTGACGGCAAAGCCCGGCGACTTAATTCCCGGACGCATGCGGCGCCAAATCTGTCCGCCATCCACCGAACGGAACAACTGCCCGTCACTCGTGCCAAGCAGCACGCGGTCGGCATTGCGCGGATCAATCGCCAACGCCTTAACGTCGCCGCCAAACGGGCCGGTCATCTGCCAGACGCGCGCGCGTTCGACCGCATTGGCAGGCGAAACCGCCAGATCAATGTGCGCGACGTTGGTGATGCGCCAGGTCGTCTGCTTGAAATTGTCGAAGTCGGAATTCCCTTGGCCGAGCGCCATGGCCACGCCCAGCCAAAGCCAACAGGTGAGGGGTATTAAATGGGGTAACTTGCGTATGTTTCGCCGTGTCATCATCTCTCCCATGCTGAAATCTCCAACCAGCCAGGGGCTTGCTGCCAGCCAGGGGCTTGCTGGTTGCGGGGGCAATCAATACAGCACTCAAAGGGACGCGCGCCATTGTAGCCGCGCCGCAGGGCAAAGCAAACCGCATAAATTCAATCGTCAGAAAGGAGGTGTGCGCTAGAGGCAGGAAGTGTGGCCCCAGATGGCTTGGCTGGAAACGCGCTGCCAGTTGCCCATGAACGTGGCAGGCCGATTCGCAAAGCGGGCCAGGCTTGTTACATCGCCAAGCTGGATTTGCCCCGTTTCGTCACCCCTGCTAGCCTTAGGCGCTATGCCATACCAAGTACGTTTGCTGAGTTGTTGTTTAAGCCTACTTTGGGTAAGTGTGCCGGTGTTGAGCCAAACGCCGCAAGCCGTGCCGCCCAAAGCAATCCCAAAATCCGCCGCTGGCCCACGTCGCCTTGCGTTTGCCGAAGCCCAAAAATTGCTGGGCGAGGCGCGCGAGGGCGACCTGGAAAAACTGTTGCGGCGCGAGCAAGTGACTTACACGCGCACAATGCTCGCCGGCGGCCAAGTGCTGGAACTGTTTTACCCGGTCGTTGCCAACCAGCCGGGCAAAGCCGGTAGCAAAGCGCGCACGACGACCGTGCCCGGTTACGGCGTGCTCTATGACTCGCTGGCGGCTTATAACGAAGACAAGCGCCCGCGCCACGCCTTGGAAGGGTTGATTCCCGACGGCAACGCGTTTATTGCAGCGGTGCCGCAATTGGTGGCGCGGCTGGAAAAGCGTTTGCGCACGGGACGGCTGGATTATTCGCGCGCCAGCTTGCGCAAGCTGGATTCATTCGTCGCCGCGTATCGCCGCAACCACCTGAGCAGCGAAACCGATGCTGGGCTGTTTCAGGAACTGACGGCTTATTACGGCGAAACGCTGCGCCGCGCGCTCAACGCCGAATGGCAGGTGCTGAACGAGCGTGTCGGCAAGACGCCGTATGTGCACGCCGAACCGAACTTGCGTTACACGCCCACGGGCGCGGTGCGCAGCCTGGTCGTCAAGCCGTGGAGCAGCGTCTTCAATGCGCTGTATGACGAAGCGCAACAGGGCGGGGCTGTGACGCGGGCGTTTGACGCCGATGCGGCGGGCAAATAAAGAAAGCCTCGTGAAGTTGGCGGCGTCTGTGCCGCATGCACGCCAAAGACGCCGCGCTCAGCAATCCGCATAAACTACGGATTGCGGATTGCTGAGCGCGGCGGTATAAGTGCGGCGCATTTCCACCCTTTCACTCGCCGAAGTCGGGCAGTCGGCGAAACTGACCGTCAGTGGCTTAGCTGCCGATTGCGTCACGTGTCTATGGACGGGCGTCCCGCAAGGCTTCCGGCCCAGCGCACCCGACGTCTGGGCGCGCGCCAGCTTGAGTACGATAGTTCAAGGTTCTATCCAAGGTGGGAGTTGCTGCGATTTTTCCCCCTGATCCGCGGTTGTCTGCGTTGATCCGCGGTTGATTGAGTGGAGGAAGCAAGACGATGCAAAGCAAAACGAAATTTCAAATCGCGACAATGCTGCTGGCAGTTTTTTGTGCGGGGCTGACAGGGTTCTTTTCAAGCGCGGCCAGCGCGAACAAAGAGGCCGTCACCTACGCCAAACACGCCGCTCCCATTCTGCAAAAACGCTGCGAAGAATGCCATCACGCGGGCGGCGCGGCGCCGATGGCCTTCACCAGTTATGAAGCGGCGCGCCCCTGGGCCAAGGCGATCAAAGAGAAAGTCGTCAGCCGCCAGATGCCGCCCTTTCACGCGACCGGCGCGGTGGGCCGCTATCTGGACGATCCGCGCTTGACCGACGCTGAAATCGCGACGATCACGCAATGGGTAGACGGCGGCGCAGCCAAAGGCAATGCCAAAGACGCGCCCACGCCGTTGACCTGGAAAAACGATTGGAAGTTGGGCCAGCCGGATTTGGTGTTGAAGGTGCGGCAGGCCTATACGGTAAAAGCGAACTCGAAAGATAAGTATGTGTTTTTTGTCTTCGATCACGTCTTTGCCGAAGACACCTGGCTGAGTTCCATCGTCACGCATCCGGGCAATCCCAAAGCCGTCCATCACGCCAACACGCACCTCGTGCCGCCCAACGTTATCGCGCCCGCCGAAGGTTATTTCGGCCCCGATTTTCAACCCGGCAAGAACGGCACCGTGATGATTTCAGGTTGGGTACCCGGCACCAACGACGTATTGCTGCCCGCTGGCACTGCCGTGAAGATTCCCAAAGGCATGCGCTTCGGCATCCAGATTCACTACGCGCCGTCAGAGAAAGAACTGACTGATGCGACTTCGATTGGGCTTTATTTTGCCGACGGAACGGTCAACAAAAACCTGCGGATGATGTTCGGCGACCGCAAGGATTTGGCGATTCCGCCGGGCGATGCAAACTATTCGCTCTCTTCAAAAGCAGCTTTTGCCACCGACGGCTTGATTCGCTTTTTTCACGTGCACATGCATCTGCGCGGCAAGTCGTATGCGTTTAGGTTCACTTATCCCGATGGCCGCAGCGAGACGCTGTTTGATGTGCCGAATTACGATTTCAACTGGCAGCGCAGCTACATTTTGAAAGAGCCAATTCAGGTGCCGAAGGGGACGCAGGTCGAATTCATCGGCACGTATGACAACAGCACTAAGAACAAATACAACCCCGACGCCACGCAGACGGTGCACTGGGGCGAGTTCACCAACGACGAGATGATGCAGGGCCGCATCTTTTGGGAGTCGGTGGATGAGCAATTGAATTTGAAGGTGAAGAAAGGGCGCGTGGTAACCAGTGAATCCGCAGAACGATAAGGTAAGGGGATGAACAGAGAAGAACTGGGCCTCACGATCATCATCTACATTTCCTTCGTTATTAGCATCGCCTTTGAATGGCTGTATTGGCAGCGCAAAGGCATTCGCGCGAAATACGATGCGCGTGATTCGTTCGCCAATTACGTGCTGCTGGCGTTGACGGTCGCGATCACCGAACCTGCCAAAGTGCTGTTCATCGTGGCCGGGCTGGGGTGGTTTTACCAGTATGGATTGCAGTGGATGCCCAGCACCGGGTGGTCGTTCGGACTAGCCTTTCTAGGTGTGGATTTAGGTTACTACTGGTTTCATCGCGCCAGCCACCGCAGCCGCTTCCTCTGGGCGATTCACGTTTCGCACCATTCGTCAGAGAAGCTGAATTTTTCGGTCGCCCTGCGCCAGCCGCCGCTGGAACACCTGCTGGACTGGCTCTGGTTTGTCTGGCTGGCGCTGCTCGGGTTTTCGCCGAAGCTGATTCTGACCATCTACGGCTTGAACCTGACCTATCAGTTCTTCATCCACACCGAACTGGTTTACAAACTGCCGCGCTGGGTCGAATACATCTTCAACACGCCCTCGCACCACCGCGTGCATCACGGCACGAATGCCGAATACATTGATATGAATTACGGCGGCGTTTTCATCATCTGGGATCGCCTCTTCGGTTCGTTTGTCGAAGAACACTCGCCGGTGTGTTATGGCATCTTGCATCCGATTCATTCGTACAATCCGTTTTATGTCGGCTTTCATCTGTGGGCGGACATCTGGCGTGATTTGCGGCAGCCGGGTTCGTTGTGGGTGAAATTCAAGCAGGTGTTTGCGCCGCCGGGTTGGGCCGAAGAATACAAACTCAGTAAGACGCCATGAAAAAATATCTTGTTAGCGCGCTGGTTTTCGCGGCGGTCGTATGGTTGACAGCGGCGGCAAAAGTAGCTCCGCCGAAACCGGTTGGCCCTTTGCCTTCACCCGCGCAACTGGCCTGGCAACAGCTTGAATACTATGCCTTCGCGCATTTCGGCATGAATACCTTCACCGATCACGAATGGGGCGAAGGGCGCGCGCAGCCAGACAATTTCAATCCCACGCAATTCGACGCCCGCCAATGGGCGCGCGTCGTCAAAGCCGCTGGCATGCGCGGCATTATCATCACCGCCAAACACCATGACGGCTTTTGCCTGTGGCCTTCGGCAACGACCGAATACACGGTCAAGCAAGCGAAATGGCGTGACGGGCAAGGCGATGTGTTGAAGGATTTGTCGGCGGCCTGTCAGGAGGCTGGGTTGAAATTCGGCGTGTATATCTCGCCCTGGGATCGCAATCATCCGCTCTATGGCACGCCGAAATACAACGGCGTTTACAAAGCGCAATGGCGCGAATTGCTCAGCAACTACGGCCCGGTCTTTGAATCCTGGCTGGATGGCGCAAACGATGGCAAGAAGCGCATGGTTTACGATTTCTGGGGCTTTTTCTCGACGATCAAGGGCTTGCAGCCGAACACGATCATCTTCAGCGACGCGGGGCCGGACATTCGTTGGGTTGGCAACGAGAAAGGCTTTGCAGGCGAAACCAACTGGTCACCGCGTGAGAACGAAGGCACGTTTCCAGGCTTCGCCGATGAAAAGCAGTTGAACGTCGGGGATGAAAACGGCACGACGTGGCTGCCCGCCGAATGCGACGTTTCGCTTCGCCCCGGCTGGTTCTATCACGCGAACGAAGACGAGAAGCTGAAATCGGTCGAGCAGTTGCTGAGCATCTATTACGGCTCGGTCGGGCGCAACGCGAATCTGTTGCTGAACATTGGCGTTGACCGGCGTGGCCTCGTCAATGAAAACGATGAACGGCGTTTGCTCGAATTCAAACAGGCGTTGGACAGGGAATTCGCCAACAAGCTGACGCCCGCCAAAATCACGGCGACAAATGTGCGCGGCAACAGCGCCGTGTTTAGCGCGGCGAAAGCGACCGATGCCGATGCGAATAGTTATTGGGCGACGGATGACGGTGTGACGGCGGCGGCGCTCGAATTGGATTTCGGCAGGGAAGTCGAGTTCAACCGCTTCATGGCGCAAGAACAGATTGCGCTGGGCCAGCGCGTCAAAAAGTTCTCGCTGCAAATCTGGCAGAACGGCGCGTATGAAACCATCGCGCAAGAGACGACGATTGGCTACAAACGACTGCTGCGTTTCCCGGCGGTCAAAACCAGCAAACTGAAGTTTATGATTGAAGCCGCCAAGGCTTGTCCAGTGATTAACAACGTCGCGGTATACCTTGCGCCATGAAAAGAGAGATGACGGAACAGACGGAAATAACGGAACAGACGGAAGATTTAACCAGCCTGGCCTTTTCTGGTTGTTCCGTTATTTCCGTCTGTTCCGTCATCTCGTTTTCTGTTCGCGTGTACGTCAATCAAACATCAAGGAACACACAATGCAGATTCGGAAATTCGCTTTTACCTTCATCGCATTTCTTTGTTTAGCCTTACCACTGCGTGCGCAAGACCGCGTTGGCACTGTGCAAGTCCGTGTTCGTACAGACCACGCTGATTGGTTGTACAAACCAGGCCAGCCGGTCAAATTCACTATGACAATCGTTCAGGACGGGCAGCCGGTCACCAACGCCAAGCTGACCTATCGCATCGGCCCCGAACAGATGCCGCCGAAGATCGAACAAACGGTTGCGTTCACCGGCGCGGAAATCACGGTTGAAGGCGGCACGCTGAACGAAGGCGGCTTTCTGCGTTGTGTTGCTACGGCAGTAGTCAACGGCAAGACGTATCGCGGCCTGTCCACGGCGGGCTTTGCGCCCGAAACGATCAAGCCGACGATGGAAGACCCGGCGGATTTTGACGGCTTCTGGAACGCCAACAAAGAGCGGCTCGCCAAAATTCCGCTTGATGCCAAGGTCACGCTGCTGCCTGATTACGGCACGGCCAAGACCGCCTGTTATCACGTCAATCTGCAAAACATCGGCATGGCTAGCGCGCCCTCGCGGCTTTACGGCGTGCTGTGCGAACCGCGCGCGGCGGGCAAATATCCGGCGCTTTTGTATGTGCCGGGCGCGGGCGTGCGGCCCTATCGCGGCGCGCTCGAATTGGCGGAGCAAGGCATCATCACTTTCCAGATCGGCATTCACGGCATTCCGGTGACGATGGAGCAAAGCGTCTATGACGCCTTGGGTGCGGGCGCGTTACAGGGCTATCAGACTTTCGGGATGGAGAGCCGCGACCGCTATTACTACAAGCGCGTGTATCTGGGTTGCGTGCGCGCCAACGATTTTCTGGTGAACCTGCCGAAGTGGGATGGCGAACATCTGGCGGTGACCGGCGGCAGTCAGGGCGGCGCCTTGACAATCGTGACGGCGGCGCTCGACCCACGCGTGAAAGGTCTGGCCGCGATTTATCCGGCACTGTCCGATACGACCGGCTATCTGAAAAATCGCGCGGGCGGCTGGCCGCACATGTTTCGCGCCGATGCCAAAGGCGAAAGCCCGCATCGCACGCCAGAGAAGATCGCCACGCTGGGCTATTACGATGTCGTCAACTTTGCGCGCCGGGTGAAAGTGCCGGGCTTGTATTCGTGGGGCTTTAACGACGAGACCTGTCCGCCGACTTCGATGTATTCGGCCTACAACGTGGTGAGCGCGCCGAAGCGGTTGATGCTGGCGCTGGAAACCGGGCACAACAACGTGCCGGAACAGATGGAGCGCATCAATCGGTGGTTGGAGAGCTTTTTGAAGACGGGCAAGGCCGAGCAGTAGTTTGCTAGGCCCAAGATGAACGTCTTGGGGAAAGCAGGCGCATTCGCGGACATACAAGCGAATACGCCTGCTTTTGGTTTTATAACTCGCTTTCAAATCCCACCAGCAAATTGCAAATCTGATCCATCACGCCCGTCACCTCGCGCCCGCCGTTGGTGTAGTTGTTGCCGTAAAAACTGAAGATCAACACTTGCCCGCGCGCCGTCGTCAGATAGCCCGACAGCGCGTTCACATACGTCAACGAGCCGGTCTTTGCGCGCACGTTGCCCTCAGCAGGCGTGGTTTTCATACGTCGTTCCAGCGTGCCGTCGAAGCCGGCCACCGGCAGCGATTCGCGGAAGACGGTGAAGTGCGGATGCGTCATCATGAATTCCAACAGCCGGGCAGTCGCGCGCGGCGTCACCAGATCGGAACGCGCCAGCCCTGAGCCATCGCGCAAACTCAAACCTGTCAATTCAACACCAGCTTTTTGCAGGAATTGCTTGCGTGCTTCGACGGCACGGTCAAGGGTCGGTTTCGGTTTGCCGTATTGATCAAGCTCATACACGCCGTGTGGCCCGCCCAGTTGGCGCAGCAGTAATTCGGTGTGCAGGTTTTGACTCGGCTTGTTGATGACTTTGAGCAGTGTAGAGAGCGGCTGCGATTGCACGCTCGCCAATTCGGTCAGCTTCGTTTCGTCGAAAGGATTCGTCACGCGCGCGGCGGCGTCCCAATGCAACACGCGCCCGGTCAGGCGAATGCCGCGCCGTTGCAATGCCTCTTTCAACAAGGTCGCGGCAAAGCTGGCCGGTTCGTGCACGGCGATTTCGACCTCGAAGTCTTTGGCCCCGCGCGGAATCGAACCGAAGAATTCAACCACGTTGGTGTCGAGTTGGCGATAGACGCCGATGTGCGTCGTGCCATTCGCGCTCGTCGTCGCGCGATTGATGATGACAGGGAATTTGGTCGGCGGCTTCGTGGCAATCGTGGGCGCATCTCCGACGCGGCGGCCCGGCGTGACGACATAGGTGATGACGTTGTCATTGACGGTCAACGCGCTGACCTCTGCGCCGTAGTAAAACTGCAAATCATCCCACTCCCAGCCCACGCCCAGCTTGTCGCCCGCGAAGTAGCTGTCATCGCCAACGATGTTGCCCGTGATGACTTTGATGCCGCGCGCCTTGATCTGATCGGCCAACTGTTCGATGGCCGCGATCTTTTCGGCGGCATAAAAGTCGCCGTACTTCTGCGGATTCTCGGCATCAAAGCGCGCCGACAGATTGGGATCACCGCGCCCATACAAAATTAAATCGCCGTTGAGCACGCCCAGCTTGCTGACCGGTTTCGCCGCATAGACCGACGTTTTGATTTTGAACTTCGGCCCAAAGGCATCCAGCGCCGCCGTCGTGGTGTAGAGCTTCATATTCGACGCGGGCGTGAATGATTTCTCGGCATCGCGTTCAAACAGCACTTTGCCGCCAGCGGTTTGAGTATCGATCGTTTGAATGCGCGCGCCCCAGCGCATCGCCGCGAATTTTGGTTGATCGAGCAGCGCCGCGATCTGCGTTTGCAATTCGGCCAGTGTGGCGGGTTTGGGCGCGGCGGGCGCGGTTGCGTTTACGGCTTGTTGCGCCCAGACCTGGGCGGTCGTGAGCGTCAAGCAAAGCAGCCAGAGAATGCAGCGCGGATGTTGCTGTTTGGTCATATATTGTCGGAGTTGTTGGATGGTTGCGGCAGCGTCCGTGTGGCTTCCCACACTGGCGGACGTGGCGCAAAGCATTGTGTGTCAGCCGCCCCTAGCCCTATGCTGGCAATGGTGTGTGGCGAGCGAAACGCCACGCAGCATAACGTGAGTTCAAGGAAGTGCCAATCAGGAGGCTGCAATGTTGCACATCAATCACCGTCGTTTTACCTGCCAGGCGCACGTCGTTTTCATTTTGCTGACGGTGCTCATCCCCTTTGACGTGTTGGCGCAGTCGCCGGCAGAGCAAATGTTGGCGTCACGCGCACGAAGCGCCTTGCGTGCTTTCAAATACCGCGATGCCTCGACGCTGGCGGCCTTGACGCATCCCACCAAAGGCGTGCGCTTTTCTCCCTACGGCCACGTACTGGTCGAACGGGAGCGCAGGTTGACTAGGCAGCAAGTAGCGCGGCTCTTCACTGACCGTCGCTGCAATGCGTGGGGCGAAGACGATGTAACGGGCGAGACCATCAAACTCAACGGGCTGCAATACGTCGCGCGCCGTGTGTACGACCGCGATTTTCTGCGCGCCCCGCAGGTGTTTTACAACCAGGTCGTTTTCGGCGGCACGACGATGCCCAACAACGTGGCGGAGGTTTATCCGCGCGCTGTGTTTATGACTTTTCATTTTTCCAACACAGAGGAAACGGGCGCGCAGGATTGGACGAGTCTTTGTCTGGGGTTCGAGGAGCATGATGGAAAATGGTATCTGGTTGCCGTCATCCACAACGTTTGGACGATCTGACGGCGCGTCGCCTACAATCCAACCCATGTCAATTTTGATTGCCGAAGACAACGTCGCCCAACGCGCCTATCTGCGCGAACTGCTCGAACGCGAGTTCGCCGCTTACGCCCCGATTCTGGAAGCGGGCGACGGCGAGGCCGTCGTTAAGTTGGCGCTCGCCGAGCGTCCGCAATTGTGTGTGCTCGACATCCAGATGCCGGGCTTGTCGGGCGTCAAAGCGGCGCGCGCCATCTGGAAAGGCTTCCCTACGGCGCGCATCATTTTCTGGACGCAGTTCCCGCACGAGATTTACATCAATGAAATCCGCAAGCTCGTCCGGCAAGTCCAGCCGCCGCCCGCCTATGGTTTCATTGACAAGAACAATCCCGAAGGCCGCTTCCTGCGCTTCGTCGCCGCCGTGCTCGAAGACGGCGCGGATATGATTGATCCGAATTTCAAGGACGCCTTCACGCAACCGCTGCTGACCGATTTCGAGGCCGAGGCCTTGTATTACCTCGCGCTGGGGTTGTCGAATTGGGCCATCGCGCGCAAGTGCCATCTCAGTTTGCGCGGCGTCGAGAGCCGTTTGACCACGCTCTATGAAAAGCTGTTGCCGGCGGATGCGGCGGGGACGGCGGATGAGGGCTACGACAAACTGGCGTTCAACATTCGCACGCGGGCTTATTTCGAGGCGTTGCGGCGCGGGCTGTTGAATCAGGATGAATTGGCGAAGGCGAGCGAGCAGTTGGAACAGTGGCTGGCGCGGGATCGGAAGAAGTTTGCGACAGAACAAAAATAGCGCGAATTGCTATATCATCGCCCTCGGAGGAAGAGATCATGGATTACATCATCAAAGTGCGAATGCCCGATGAATTGTTGAATCAAGCCGAGCGCGCCGCCACCAGTTTGGGTTTGTCCGCTGATGATTACCTGCGGATCGCGCTGGCAGAAAAAGTCAGCCGCTGGGCAGCAGACGAAGAAGCGCAACAATTGATGGATGCGCGGATGCGCTACCTGTGGGATAAACGGGGCGAAGTCTATCGTCGCCTCGCGCAATGGCCGGCGGCATAATCCTATTGCCAATCAGCCTGACCACGTTAGAATGCCTAGTGAGCTTATCCAAACCAATTGGAGGACGTTATGACAGGTACTCAGATTGTCACCATTAGCGAGACGGCGGCGTTCACGCTGACGCCGGAATTGCTGCGGCAGATTGGCGTCGGTGTCGGCGATCAAATCGAGATTGCGTTGAACGACCGCTCACTCACCGTGCGTCCAGTGGCCGAGGCCGTCGAAAATGATGTGCGCCTTGAAGCCATGATGGATTCGATCATGGATCGTCATGACAACCTATTTCGCCGTCTTGCCGAAGGCCCGCAATAATGGAAGTCAGCTTCCCCGAGCTAAAAAACATCCTCACTTTCCACCACAAACAGATTGAACGTTATGGCGGTTCGCATGGTTTGCGCGATCAGGGCGCATTGGAATCGGCTTTGGCCGCAGCGCAAAACCGCTATGCTTATGAAGGGGCCGACTTGGCGGTTTGTGCGGCGACTTACACCTATCACTTGTCACAAGCCCACGCTTTCATTGACGGCAACAAACGCATTGCCTGGGGCGCGGCGCTGCTCTTTCTCGAAATGAACGGCGTGATTCTGACTGTGCCAGAGGCCGAAGGTGAAGCGCTTTGCCTGGGCATCGCGGACAGTCGCATCAGCCGCGCTGAAGCGGAACAATACTTCGCACAATGGATCACGTCGCTTGCCTAAAAGTGTTGTGCAGCATTCGATTTCACTGAAAATCTGCCTCTTGCTGGTTGCCACCTTCGTCGCGACGGCAACTCAATTACCAAACAGTTCAGTTGTTGCAGAAGAACCTAACCTATCTTCATCACTACCTCCGCAAACTGATGACGCCACTCTCAATCTGCATCGCTGGGGCGCCGTCACGCTCTTCCACGGCCTGCCCTCCGACCGCGTGCGTGCCATCATCGAAGACCAAAGCGGAGCCATTTGGATCGGCACTGACAATGGCTTGGTGCGCTACGACGGGCGCAATACGCAGGCCTTTGCGCAGGAAAGCGTATTGCCTTCGCGGCGGATTTTGGCGTTGGCGATAGATGCGCGCGGCGCGTTGTGGATTGGCACCGAAAGCGGAGCGGCGCGTTGGCACAATGAACAGTTGACCGTGTTGGAAGAGACACGTGGGCGCGCCATCAATGGCTTGGCGGCGGCGAATGACGCTGTTGTGGCTGTGACCAGCCAGGGCGAATTGCTGCGCTTTGCGTTGAATGCCGCGGATCAGCCGAGCAGCCAGGTGGCCGAACCGCGCCAGTTCGTCGCGGGCAAATTGGACGCCAGCAATCACCGGTTGCTGAGCCTGGGCGAGCAAGCCGATAGCGAAGGCGAGCGACATTTGGCTCCGTTGAATCTGACCTGCGTGGCGGCCGCGTCCAATAGCGATTATTTCATCGGTTCTGGCGGTCGTGGGGCGATGATTCATCACAATCTGACCGGCCAACCCAACGAACAACTGCGGGAGTTGGTCTTGCAACCGCCGCGTCCCTATCACCTCAACGCGGTCTTTGCCGCGGGTAATAAAGTTTGGCTGGGCGAACAAAGTGGCAAAACGCCGGGGCTGTGGCTCTATGAAAACGGTAGTGTGACGCGGCAACCCTTGGCAACGGGCACCGTGACGGCTCTTCACGGTGGCCTTGCTGGCAAAGATGCCGATGTTTGGGTGGGCACCTTTGCGCAGGGCGCGTTCCTGTTGCGCAATGGGCAGGTAGTTGAGCATCTGACCTTTGAAAACACGGGCGGCGGTTTGCGCGCGAATCGCATCACGGCGCTATACCGCGACCGCGAAGGCATCATCTGGTTCGGCACAGAACGTGGCGTGTGCCGCTACGACCGCGAGAGCTTTCGGGCGGCGGTGTTAAGCGAGCGGGCGCAGAGCAATTTCGTGCGCGTGATGTTGCAAGCGGCGGATGGCGAAACCTGGTGCGGCACTAATCGTGGCCTGTTCCGGTTAAACGCGGGCGCCGATTTAGGACCGTGGAGCGAAGTCCCGGAAGTGCAGGGGCGCGCGGTTTATGCGTTGCAAGAAAACGCGGGCGTGATTTGGGCGGGCACCAGCAGCGGATTGTTTCAAAAAGCCGCTGGCCGCACGGTCTTCGAGCGCGTGCCGCTGCAACCAGTGAGTGAAGCTGCCACCATTACTACTGCGCCCGCAGCGCTTGAAGATCAAACAAATGCTGCTGCTACGACTGACGCTCAGCCACCAACGCGCGAGAGTGTGCGGGCGTTGGCTTATTGGCGTGGGACGCTTTATGTCGCGGTTTATGAACGCGGGCTGGCGCGTCTGATGCCAGACAAAACTGTGTCCTGGCTTAAGCGCGAACCGTCGCTAAGCGCCGCCCTTTGCCTGACGCCAGAGGGCGAACAGGCGCTGTGGATTGGCACCGAGATGGATGCACTGTGGCGCTACGATGGAGCGGAGTTCGCAGCGATTGATCTCAACGCCATACGCAGATTGAATGACCCATACGGCGAAGCCAACATCGCCACCGACATTGCCATTCGTGCGGTTGCGATTGGCGCAAAGCAAGTCTGGCTCGGCACCAGCAAAGGGCTTTATGTGCGTGAGGGGAGCGACATTCGCCGCATTTTGCCCAGGGATAAAGCCCAAGTCTTCGCTTTGCAACTCACACGCGATGCCGAGGGCCGCGAAATCGTTTGGTGCGGGACGCGCAATAGCGGCCTGATCAAATATTTGCCCGCCGAAGATGTTTCGATTCGCTTTGATACTGAACAGGGCTTGGCTTCTTCGCAGGTTTTTGCCATCGCCGCGCAGCCGAATGCCGAGCATTTGTGGATTGGTACGAATCGCGGCGTCGTGCGGCATCAACCGAGCAGCGCGCCGCCGCATCTGGAAGTGCGCCGTCTGGTCGCCAATGAAATTTATTTACCAGATGCGTTGCTGGCTGAATTGGCACTGCCCGCGACGCAGCGCAACTTCCTGCTCGAAGTCGCAGCCTTGGGGGGAAGAACTTTTCCAGGGCAATTCCAATACGAATTCACCATCGAGCGTCGCGATGGCAGCGAAGCGCGCACCTTCAAAACGCCGGACGCGCAATTCGCCGTCGAGAATTTGCGCACGGGGCCATACACCATCATGGCGCGCGCCATCAGCCGCGATCTGGTTTATTCCGCGCCGCTCAGCCTGAAACTGCGCGTGCAAAATGCGCCCTTCCCCTGGCCGACGGTGTTGCTGGCAATTGGTTTGGTCGCGACCCTGGCGGGGGCGCTGTTGATCTTGCGCCAACGGCAGCGCTTGACGCTCAGCAATACGTCGCTGGAAAAGACGAACGCCGAATTGCAGGCCATGCGCATCCGGCTGGCGAACGAAACCGAAGCCGAGCGCGCCCGCATCGCGCGCGATTTGCACGACCAGACGCTGGGCGATTTGCGTCATTTGCTGGTGCTGACCGATCAATTGCCGAAAGCCGAAAGCGGCGGCTTGGAAGGGCAAGCCGCCGCGCCCACGCCCGCTGTGTTGCGACGCGAGATTGAGAGCATCTCGAACGAGATTCGCCACATTTGCGAAGACCTCAGCCCGTCGGTGCTGGCGAACATCGGCTTTCTGCCCGCGTTGGAATGGGCGCTGAGCGATGCCGTGGCGCATTTGCCCGCGCCGGAAAAATTCGCCTATGAATTCGGTTGCGAACCGGAATTGGAAGAACGCCTGCACCTCTCGGCGACCGAAGAGATTCAGCTTTACCGCATCGTGCAGGAAGCCCTTAACAACATCTGTCGCCATGCCCGGGCGCGCCACGTGCGCTTGAACGTGCGCGCGGAGCAGGGCACTGATTTGTTGATCGAAGTGTGCGATGACGGCGTGGGCTTCGCTGGTGAAGCGGGCGAGCACGTGACCGGGCACGGGATCGCCAATATCCGCTCGCGCGCCAACCTGATCGGCGCGCAGGTCGTCTGGCAGGCCGCCGCCCCGGGCTGTCGGTTTACGGTGCAGCAGCGCGTTGTGGTGCGTTGATGTTCTTTCGACGCGCAAGCATCTTTGGAGTGCGTGCGGCACAGGCCGCCGCTTTGGTACACCCTTCATCCTTCAACTCACAGAGGGCATACCAAAGCGGCGGCCTGTGCCGCACGCACTCCAAAGACTGCGCCAATCCATTCGCGCAGGCAGCAGCGTAATCAATGCAATTACACAACCGGCATTAACGCTTCAAACCAAAGGAGGATCAGATGACGCCAACCCAACCCGTGCCGCAACCCGGCGATGTAATGATGCAGATGATCTTTAACTTCTGGACGACGCGCGCACTGTATGCCGCCGCCAAACTCGGCCTCGCCGATTTGGTCAAGGACGGGCCACAAACTGCCGCGCAATTGGCGGCGGCGACAGGGACGCACGCTCCCTCGCTTTATCGCCTGTTGCGCGCGCTCGCCAGCGTCGGCGTGTTTGCCGAAGACGAGCAAGGACGGTTTGCGCAAACGCCGCTGTCAGACATGTTGCGCACCGACGCGCCGGTTTCGTTGCGCTGGACGGCCCTGGTCGAACTCGGCCAGGAGCATTTCGTGGCCTGGAGCAACTTGCTGCACAGCCTCGAAACGGGCGGCATCGCGTTTGAAGATCATTACAAAATGAATTGCTGGGAGTATTACGCGCAGAATCCCGAACACGCACAGAACTTCAACAATTCGATGACCGGGTTTACCGCCCTGGTCAATCAGGCCTTGCTGGCGGCCTATGATTTCAGCGGCATCAACACGCTGGTGGATGTGGCGGGCAGTCTGGGTGCGCTGTTAGCGGCGGTGCTGCCGCGCTATCCGCACATGCGCGGCGTGCTGTTTGATCAACCACACGTCATTGCTGATGCCGGGCCGTTGCTTGAAGCAGCAAACGTGCGCGCACGTTGCGAAATTGCCGGCGGCGATTTCTTTCAGGCAGTGCCGGCGGGCGGCGATGCTTACTTCTTGAAATTCATCATCCACGATTGGGATGACGAGCGCGCGCTGGCGATCTTGCAAACAGTGCAGCGCGCCATGCCCGCACACGGCAAATTGCTCTTAGGCGAAATGGTCGTGCCGCCGGGCAACGAGCCGAGTATGAGCAAGTTTCTGGACTTGAATATGCTGGTGATGCTGGGCGGACGCGAACGCACGGCGGAGCAGTTCCGCGACCTGTTCCAACGGGCGGGCTTCCGGCTCACGCGCATTGTGCCGACGCACTCGCCGATGTGTGTGATCGAAGGGGAAAAAGTCTCCTGAGCCTGTTCGATTTGCACTCAGGTGCGGGCGGCTCAATGTTGTATCGTCGTTGCGCCGCCTTTGCTTTGCGTCAGGTCAATCCAAACGCCAGCCCCAGAGCGTGCGTTGCCGCGTGTAAACGCGCACCGAATTGTCATGCTCGCCCGTCACGAGCCGCTTGCCATCAGGTGCGAAAGCGACGGAGAGTACCGATGGTTTGTGCGTGCCGACATTGCCGAGAAAACGCCGCCGCGCGACATCCCACAACGCTACCGTCTCGTCGTCGCTGGCCGAGGCGAGCACGCCTCCGTCTGGCGCGAAGGAGAGCGCTTCGACATTGGCCTTGTGCCGCCCGATGAAGCCGAGGTCTTGCAACGGCGCGACCTGCCACAACCGCAGCGCCCCGGAATTTTCGCCCGTCGCCAGCCGCTGGCTATCGGGCGCAAACGCGACGGCCACGAGGTTCTGTTTATTGGGGACGATTGCCTCTCGGAACCGCCAACTCCCAACTTCCCACAAATAGACGTGGCCGCCCGTTGCCACACACGCCAGCCATTTGCCGTCAGGCGAAAACGCCGCGCTGTGAATTTCCGGTGATGCAGAATCTTTCAGCGGCGCAAAATCAACCGCCACGCGCCCGTCTTCAAGCGCATAAACGCCAAAGGTCGTCGCCACCCATTTTTGATCGGGCGAGAGGGTGACACAGTAGCCGAGGTCGGACTCGCGTTTGTGCAACGGCGCAAAACTACGCAGCAGCGCGCGCGTCGTGGCGTCCCACAGCAGCACACGTCCATAAATATCGCTGGCGACAACCCGCCGTCCATCCGCCGAAAACGCGGTGGCGGCGAGCGGCGCGCCTTGCCCTGACAGGACGCCGCGCTTCAAACCGCTGGCCGCGTCCCAAAGAATGATAGAGCGATCTTCGCTGGCCGAAGCGATCATTTGCCCGTCGGGTGAAAAGCTCACGCTGCGCACCACGCCGCTGTGTTCGGCGAAATTGGCCGCCAGTTCTTGCTCGGCGATGTCCCAAACCATAATCGCACCATCGCCGTGCGTCGAGATCAAGCGTTTGGAATCGCGGGTGAATGCCAGACCCGTGACAATGTCGCGGCAGACGAAGCGCGCCAGTTTAGCCTGTGTTTGCGCGTCCCAGACGATGATGTTCTCGCTGCCCGTCGCCACCAGTCGGCCGTCGGGCGAATAAGCCACCGCGCGCCCGTGATCGCGGTGCGCGGGATAACGCCCAAGCAACTTGCGCACACCTGAACTCCAAAACCGGCTCACGTCCCAGAAGCCCACGAAGCCACTGTTATCCACCGTCGCCAAACGCGCGGCATCAGGCGCGAGTGCACAATAGCTCCAGCTCGGTTCGGCACTACTCGTGCGGAACTTCCCCGTCATCCACTCAAGGCTCTGCCAATCTCCGGTAATTAGCGCGCGGCTGTCGGGTGAAAACAGCTTGGGGCTGTAGCTTGGCAATTGAACGATGTTGCGCCACGTCCCCACTTCCCAAAACAGCAAATTCGCCGGCCCCGACGCAGCCAGCCAGCGGCCATTTGGCGTGAAAGCAATCGTCTCAATGCCGTGGTGCGGCGCAGGCAAGACCGCCGCCTGCGTCAAACACAGCGCGTCCCAAACAATGGTGCGCCCTTCGGAACTGGCGCTGGCAAACCATTGGCCGTCCGGTGAAAAGGCCACGGCGCTGACGGGGCCGCTATGTGCCAGCAACGTCGCGCGCCGTTCGCCACGCGCTACATCCCAAACGATCACCGCGTTATCATTGCCGACCGTGACCAGCGTCCGGCCATCCGGCGCGAGCGCCAAGGCGCGCGCCATGTCTTGATGCCCGTCGTGCAAAATCCGCTCTTGCCACTGCTCTGCGCGCGAAAGCAACGCCGCAACGCCAAACGTGATGGCCGCCACGAGCGCCGCCCACGCGGCCCATTTACCTAGCGCATTGAACAAGCTCTTCCGCAACAACGCGCGTTCCAGCTTTCCGCTTTTGAATTCAGACGCCCGCCAAGCTGTCCACCACGCGCTGAACGGCAGCCGCGTGCCCGCGTCCAGCGCCGCCAGCGCCACGTATTGATTGAGCAGCCGATTGGCTTGTTGCACGCGCACCCAGCGCCGCGCCCCTTTTGCGCCCGGTGCTTCGGCCAAGCGGCCCGGCAACGGGGGATTCAATTCCTTGAGCGCCTCCCACAACTCTTCGGCTGAATCATACCGGTCGTCAGGACGCTTGCGCACCGCACGCGCCACAATCACTCCCAACGCCGCTGGAATGGGCGCGGGCAATTCAGCCAACACCGCCAACTCATCCGCGCTCACCAACGCGGCCAGCTTCGCTTCCGCGCTCTTGTCTGCCAACGGATGCCGCCCAGCCAGCAGCTCCGCCAGCAATATGCCGAACGAAAAGATGTCGGTGCGTTTGTCCACTTGTGCGCCGCGCGCCTGTTCGGGCGCGAGGTAATCCGGCGTGCCGACGACCGCCCCAGCCAGCGTCAGTGATGGGGCGACAGTTGTTTCTGTTGCTCCCTGTCCTCCGGCCTCTCCGTCACCCGTTCCCAACTTGGCGATACCGAAATCCAGCACCTTGACCAGCCCGTCGCCGCGCAGCATCACGTTTTCTGGCTTGATGTCACGGTGGATAATGCCAGCTTGATGGGCGGTGTGCAGCGCGCCCGCAATTTGCGTGGCGATGCGCACAGCTTCGGGCCACATCAGCGCGCCCGCCTGCAAGTGTTCGCGCAAGGTGACGCCCTCGATGTATTCCATCACGATGAAGGGCAGCCCATCGCGCTGGCCTGTCGCGTGAATCGTGACGATGTTCGGGTGATTGAGCGCCGAAGCCGCCTGCGCCTCGCGTTCAAACCGCCCAAGCCACGCGGCGTTTTTGGCGAACAGTTCCGGCAAGACTTTGACCGCGACCAACCGTCGTTTCAGCCGCAAGTCTTCGGCTAGGTAAACACGCCCCATCCCGCCGCGCCCCAATTCGCGCACGATGAAGTAGGCATCGAATTCGCGCCCCAGCAACGCGCCGTCTGCGGCGGCCAGCACGCGCGCCAGCTTGTCCGCCGCCGCAGTTTCCAACAACCGGTCGCCGGTCAGGTCGTGCGCCAGCAGCGATGCCACCTCACGCCGCAATTCGTCGTCGCCCGCGCAAGCTTCGTCCAAAAAGGCCGCGCGTTCAGCCGGCGGCAAGCGGCTGGCCTCGGCAAAGAGCCGTTCGATCAGGGCATTGCGTTCGTCGTTGTTGTTCATAGGTATCCTCAAGCTGCCGGGGTGCGCTGCCGGGGTGCGCTGCCGGGGTGCGGTACCGGGAGCAGTAGCGACCGGGTGACTCCGAGTGCGTATGACTCGGAGTCACCCGGTCGCTACTGCTCCCGGTACCGCATCTTTTTCACCCGTCAGCGCGCGCCGCAACCACGCCTTGCCGAATTTCAAATCCTCCGTCACCGTCGCCGCCGAAACGCCGAGCGATTCGGCAATCTCGTTCCCTTGCATGCCGCCGAAGTATTTCAACACGACCACCTCGGCCACGCGCGGATGCCCCGCCGCCAGCAACGTCAGCGCCTCGTGCACGGCCAGCACTTCGGTCAGCCGTTCTTCCTCGACACGCACGGCCTCGTCCAGTGTGACCCGTTGCGCATCGGCGCCGTGTTTTTGATAGCCCCGCGCGCGCGCCAGTTCCACCAGCACGTGCCGCATCACGCGCGCCGCCACGGCAAAGAAATGCGCGCGGTCACGCCAGTGCGGCACCTCGCCGCCGACCAGCCGCAGCCAGGCTTCGTGGATGAGTTCGGTCGTTTGCAGCCCCAGCCCGGCGCGCTCCCGCCGCAAATAGCCGTGCGCCAGCCGGTGCAATTCGGCGTAAACCAGCGGCGCCAGGCGCTCCAATGCCGATTCGTCGCCGTTGCTCCAGGCCAGCAGCAATTGCGTGACTTCGCCTGTTTGCGAGGGGCGTGGTGTTGCGGAATCCGGTTGAACCATCGGTGTGCTCCACGTGCTGTTGCTGAATGTGTACGATCAAGGCCGCGCCAACCGTACCGTAGGCTGCGCGAGCCTGCGGCAAACTCGGCTGCAAACCTACCGGAACAATGGGCACAAACGCCAAGCCGCCGCAGGCTCGCGCAGCCTACGGTACAGTCCGCAGCCCCGAAAAATTTACAGAAAGAATCTATTTTTGCGCGCGCCGCTAAATTTCCGCGCCGTTTTCGCGCTTATCGTGATGGAGACTGTTGCCCAGTCTCCGCAGCGGCTGATCGCCGGATTGCCTTGTCGAACATTTCGCTGATGGGCGGCACTGTAGCATCGGCTGTCAGCCGCGGCAATTCCCCTACGAATCATTCCGATGAGCCAAGGAGAAAATAACGATGCTGCATCCACATCCATTCGCATTGCCGCGCACGAAATCCACCGCTGTCACCTCGCGCGATCTGAAGGCCTGCCTTGTGCGTCTTCTGATGTTATTGCTGGTACTCAATCCCGTCTTCGCGGCACGCGCGGATTTGAAGCATCCTCAGCCGGAAAACCAGCCTGTTACGGTTGCGGGGAGGGCCGGATTGGTGAATTCGCCACCGCCCTCTGCCGCACAAGCCAAGCGGCCGCAAGATCAACTGACGCTGGCGGAGATGGCGGCGCTGGATGATGAAATCACGCTCGACAAACGCCAAGCCGACAAAATGATTTTCGCTGTCTTTGCCGGCAACAATCTGCGGCAACGGCGCTTGAGCGAACTGCTCGGCCCTGCGCTCGCCGTCTTGGTGGAAGCCTACAAACTCAGTCCCGCCTTGAATCCGAACGAGCTTGCGCCGCTTTTTCAGATCAGCCGCAACAACCTGCCGCAGGCGCGCGTGCAACCGCCGAAGAGCCTGTTGCGCACGGGCATCGTGGCGGCCACGGAAATCGCCACGGCCATCAATGGCAAAGCGCCGGCTGTCACGCCCGCCATCGTCGAGAAGATCAATCTCGACTTGCGCACCGACGACTTTCTCGATCCCAACGCCTTCAACCCCTTCACCGACGTGCTCAAGCCGGTGCAATACGCGCTGCTCGACGTGAAGGTGGACGAATTCGTCCAGGCCAAGCTCGAAGAGGCCTTTGATCTGGCGATTGTCAATGAGGCCTTTTACACGGCTTTCACGCGCGCCTTTGGCGATTACCTCGGTGTGGGGATGTTCGATGGCGCGGCGGCGATCTTGCAAAACAGCCCGGTCGCGCCGGATTACTTAAAAGCTTACCTCAAACCCAATGGCAATCTGTCCGTGTTCATGGCCGACGCGGTGGCGAAATCTGACGAACAATTCGATCTGGCGAAGACGGCGACGGATGAAAATCTGAAGTTGTTGGGCGAAATCAACACCAACCAGTTCACGCCTTCGCCCCAGGCGACGCTGGCGCTGCGACAAGCGGCGAACTCAGAGACGGCGGATCTCGCCAGCCTGCTGGCAGGCGACCCGGAGGAAGACAAATTCCTGAAGCGCGAAAAGCTCATCAATCAAATCGGCAATGGCATCAACGTGCTGGCCAAAGTCGTCGGATTTTTCAGCCGCGACAATGCGGAAAAAATCAGGAAAGTCGGCCAGAGCGTGATCAAGTTCGCCAAAGATGCGAACAACTTCGTCAAATACGCGCGGTTGATTGCGACCAATCCGTTAGTGCGCAATTTCAAGTTCGTGAGCTTGCTGCCGCTGGGCAATCCGTTGATGGCGATAGGCGTGTTGGGCATCGCGTTCGCGGCCATCAAGATTTTCAAGCTGTTCGGTTCCGACAGTCGCGTTCTCAAACAACTCAAGCAAATCGCCGCACAGATCAACACCTTGCGCCAGGAAATGCACGAACGCTTTGACCGCATTGACCACCAGTTGGACATCCTTTACTTCAAGATGACCGATGGCTTCAACCGGATGATTGAACTGGGCATTTATCCGATTCAGGAGGATTTGATTAAGGTGCATGCGGAACTCAACCGGCTGGAAAGCCGCGTGTACGACTGGATTGACGCGGACTCACGCCGCACCCTGAACGAAACCATCAACCTTGCCATCGGGTACAAGCGGCGCAATGGCTTGGAGATGAGTGCGCAGGATTTCGACCGCTACGCCAACACGTTTTACACTTGGGCGTTCACCAACTCGAAGGACCCTATCGCGCTCGGCTCGCTCAATCGGGATTACAGCGACAGCAAAATCTACGACGAACTCAGCAATTACCCGCTTGAAGCGAACATCAATTACCTGGCGCAATTCCCGGCGCGTAATCTGGGTTTGCCCGCCTTGTCGAATGTGCTGTTGCCCAATCCGCGTTACTGGTCAGTGAGCACAAGTGCCGATACGCAACTGCGCGCCGAATGGCCGGCCCTCAATCAGCAAATCGCCACGCCGGAGCGCCGGCGCGGGATGTATGACCTGGGCCGCCAATTGCAGGATTTCGTCGAAGCCATCACGCTGCTCAAAACCGCCACGGGCGTGCGCGCCAATCACCCGTTGGTTGACGCTTTGCTGTCCAAGTACGACGCCAAAGCCGATAAGCTGCGCGCGGCGTTGAAGAAGATCGAGGACGATTACAAAAACGACCCGGCCAATACCAAACCCACCGAGCAGATCAAAAACGTCAGCCTCTGGCTCGACGCCAATCAAGCACCGCCGCTGGCCGCGCCCGCCAGCGTGCCGACTTGCCTGAGTCCCGCGCCCGTCACGCTCGCGCCGCCCAGCAACATCGAACGGCTGGGCACGGCCATGCCCGCGCCGTTTCGCACGGCGGCGCGGCTGGGGCTGGGCGATTTGCGTTATTGCACGACGGTGGATTGGGGCGCGATCAGCGGGCAGACGACCAATCTGACTATCAGCTTTGAAATGCGTTACCGCGCGCAGCCGACCGACAACACGTCTTACCTCAAGCTCAGCCTGGCGGGTTTGGGGCCAATCACGGTAGGCGATTACACCACATTGACGAACCGCTGGAACGCCAGTTGGAAAGCCGAGTTCGAGCAGCGGGCGATTTTGGAAAACCGCTACACCACGGCCCAGATCAATGCGATTGCCACGAGCGTGGAAGAGATTCTGCATCGGCATCGCGCGGCGCTCGCCGCGAAAATCGCCAGCGAACTCGCGCGCGTCGGCCCGGCGCAAAGCGCGACACGCGAGTTGGCTGGCGTCAAAAAATTGATCGTGGCCTATCTCTCTTTTGGCATGTCGCGTTCGCTGGAAGAGAACGACGCCTTGCGCGGCCTGCTCAATGGCGATCAACAATTGCCTGACGATGTGTATCTCACACAAGTCTACGACACCATCCGCCTCGCACCGCCGGGCAGCGCCTTCCCCAACGGCGACATTCAAGTGCTGACCACCACGCGGCTCAACGCGCTGGGCGAAGTCGTGCATGGGTTGCTCGATGATCTTGCGCGCTTCCGGCTGGCGAATCCACCCGATGCGCGGCTCGTGGCGAATACTGAAGGCTTGCTGGCGGTGGACAATCCCGTGCAAGACCTGGAGCTTGCTGTCCCAACCGTAACCGTGGGCAAGCAATTCATTGCGCACGCGCAAGCCGTGCCAGTCACGCTCAATCAAAATCAACCCTTCACTCTCACGGGTTTCGACAGCGATGGCGCGCCCCTGAGCTATGTCCTCAAAGAGCCGCCGAAGCACGGCGATTTGCTGGGCGCCGCGCCGAATCTGGTCTACTCGCAAACCACGCTACGGTTCGCGGGAGAAAATTTCGTCGGACGCGACAGTTTGAAATTCACGGTGAAGGCGGGCGACCGGGAATCCGCCGTGGCGGAAGTCACCTTTACCGTGGCGGGCGCGGCCTGCGCCACGCCCGGCTATCAATCGTCAGTCGTGCTGGGCAATGCGCGCGAGCCTTATGCGCTGGTCAGCCGCGATTTCAATCGCGACGGCAATCCAGACCTGGCGGTGTGCGACGCCACGGCGAACACCGTGCGTGTGATGTTCGGCAATGGGCGCGGCGGGTTTGCCGACACTGCGACGCTGCCGGTCGGGCAGAATCCGGTGGCGCTGACCGTGGATGATTTCAACGGCGACGGCAGACCCGATCTTGTCACCGCCAATTACCGAGCGAATAACCTCACGGTTTTGCTGCAAAACAATCTCGGCGGTTTTACTGCCACCGCCGTCAGTCCCACTGTGGGCAGCGGGCCACGCGGCCTCGCCACGGCGGATTTCAACAATGATGAGCGGCGCGACCTGGTGGTGGCGAATCGGGATTCACGCAACGTTTCGATCCTCTTGGGCAATGGCGACGGCACTTTCAAGACGCCGCCGACCAATATCATTGTGGGTGGCGCGGAGGTGGTCGGGATCAAAGCCGCCGATTTGAATAACGACGGCAAGCCGGATATTGCCGTGACAGTGGGTGAGTTCAACAGCGTTGTGCTGTTGTTCGGCAAAGGCGATGGAACATTCGAAGCCCCGCTCCCGCTGGCGGTGGATGCGCGGCCATTGTCGCTCGCGCTCGGCGATTTCAACGGCGACACTCACATGGACATTGCGGTGGGCAACTTCGGCTCCACGCGGCTGTCGGTGCTGTTCGGAGATGGCGCGGGCGGTTTCCGCGCGGCGCGCCATTTTGAAGTCGGCATCCCCTGTTACACGCTGGCGAGCGCCAATCTCAATCAAGATGGGTGGGATGATCTGGTGGTGGGCGGCTTCACCGCCAACCGCATCGCGGTGCTGCTGGGCGATGGCATAGGCAGCTTCGGCGCGCCAATCAATTACAACACGGGCAGCGGTGTGACGGACGTACTGGTGGGCGATTTCAATTTCGACAAGCGGCTCGATTTGTTGGTCGCCAACAGCCTGACGCCCAGTGTCACCTTGCTCACCGGCGGCTGTACGGCTGCCGCCACTGTGGCAACGGTTTCCTCAGCGAGTTTCAATCCGCCTCCCGCGCCGGTCGCGCGTGATTCGATTGTCTCGTTATTTGGGGCAGGTTTCTCCGCCACGACCCAGTCCGCCACCGCGCAGCCTTTGCCCACCGCATTGGCGGGGACTTCGGTGAATTGGCGCGACAGCTTGGGGACGCAACTTACCGCGCCGCTCTTCTTTGTCTCGCCCGGACAAATCAATTGCCATGTCCCGCCGGGACTGGCGCCGGGGCTGGCGACGGTCAGCGTCAACAGCAACAGCGGGGCTGTCATTGAAGGGGCCGTTTCCTTAGCCAACGTTGCGCCCGGTTTATTCACGGCCAACGCCAACGGCAAGGGCGTCCCGGCGGCAGTGCTCTTGCGCGTCAAGGCAAACGGCGCACAGTCGTTTGAAACCGTCGCGCGCTTCGACACGGGGCAGAATCAATTCGTGCCCGTGCCGCTCGACGTGGGTGACGCCTCCGATCAGGTTTTCCTCTTGCTGTTCGGCACCGGCACGCGGGGGCGAAGTTCATTGGCTAGCGTTTCTGTAACCATTGGCGGCGTGGCGGCGGAAGTGCTATACGCCGGCCCGCAAGGCGGCTTTGTGGGATTGGATCAACTCAACGTGCGGTTGCCGCGCGCACTGAGCGGGCGCGGCGAAGTGGAACTGGCGCTGTCGGTGGAGGGTGTGGCTGCCAATGCCGTGCGGGTCAGTTTCAAGTAACGTTGCCACGGTATGTGGCGCACAGCGCCGCCGATCCCGCGCCGGCTGTGGTTGCTGGCGCAACAAAATTTATGGGCAGGCCAATCCAGCTACGCGGCGCTGGCCGTAGCTGAGGGTGACGTACAACAAGAGAGCTTGTAGCGATGGTCTCCACGCCGGTTGAAAAATCGGCGTGGAGTTTTTTGTTTTGGGGGTTGGCAGTCCGAATTTGAAATTTGGAGATTTGAAATTTGGACTTACGGCTCCCGTGTTCTTTACAACTGTGGTAAACACAAGGCGATGCTGAACTCCGAGCAAGACAATCCAAAGCTGCTGCGGCGCATCGGCCTGCTGGGCGACATCCATTGCGAAGACGGGCGGCTGGCGGCGGCGCTGGCGTTTTTCCAAACGCAGCAACTCGACCTGGTGTGCGCCGTGGGCGACCTCGTGGATGGGCCGGGCGATGTGAATCGCACCATCGAATTGCTGCGCGCACATCAGGTCATCGCGGTACGGGGCAATCACGAACGCTGGCTGTTCGCGGGCGAGATGCGCAGCTTGCCGGAGGTGACTTCGCGGTTCGATTTGCGTTCTTCGGCTTGGGAATACCTGCCGCAACTGCCGACGTTGCGGCGGTTAGAGACAGTCGCTGGGCGCGCGCTGCTCTGTCATGGTTTAGGGGCGGATGATATGGCGGGTGTCTGGCCAGCGGATGATGTGTTGCGGATTCATTCCAACTATCCGCTCTGGCAACTGGTCAGCCGGCGCGAATACCGGTTTGTGCTCAACGGGCACACGCATCAACGGCTGGTGCGTAGCTTTGGCGAGGCCGGGGACGAATTGACGATCATCAATGCCGGGACGCTTTACCGGCAGCATCGCCCCTGTGTGTGCGTGGCGGATTTCGGTGCGGGCACGGTGCAGTTTTTTGATCTGGTGGCGGAGTTGGCCGCCGGGCAATTCAATTTGGTGGCGGCGGAGACGTTTCGTTTTCCGGTGGCACCGGTGCTGTGAGGCTGCTTGGCCGCTGGATGGATCACCCTTATCAGCCAGGCGCGCGCGTCCATGAGCGTCCGCAGGCCCTTTCAGGAAAGGTGCTTGCGTTGCCCAACCCTTTCGGCTAGTATCCGCCTTACTTCGAGGTGGGCGGTCGCGCCCACCTTTTTCATCTTCGGTGGCGGGTTTGCGTAACAATTCAAAAAGCCCGGCCACTGGCAAGCGGGAGTCCCATTCAGTGAAACTTGATCCGCGCGTTCAGGAATTGGTCGAGCGCTTGGTTGTTCGTCAAGGGTTGGAGTTGGTGCATGTCGAATGGGCTGACGGACGGCAAAAGACTTTGTGCGTGTACATTGACAAGCCGGGCGGGGTGACGGTGGATGATTGCGCGGAAGTCAGTCGCCAGTTAAGCGTGCATCTGGATGTTGAGGATTTCATCCCCACGCATTACTTACTGGAAGTCGCTTCGCCGGGGTTGGATCGCGGGTTGTACAAGGCGGCGGATTATGAGCGCTTCGCCGGGTTACCTGCCCACGTGAAGTTGTCAGAACCGCTCAACGGCCAACGCAATTTTCACGGCAAACTGCTTGGGTTGGACAAAGAAGGCGAGCTTCAAACGGATTGGGCGGCCCTGCTCGAAGATGAAACCGGGAAACAGCAGCGGCTGCCGCTGGCGAAGATTTTGAAAGCGAACGTTGAAATAGAACCCTAGCAAGGGGCTAGGAGCGAGGGATTAGAGCCAGCGCTTGAACGCGTTCTTAAGCTCTAGCCCCTAGCCTCTATTCCCTAACCCCTGACAAATATGAATCTGAGTTCCATTGCACAAAACATCGAGTTGCTCAGCAAAGAGAAGAAGATTGACCCCTCGGTCATCATCAGCGCGATCGAAGATGCAGTCGTTACCGCGTCGCGCAAGCAGTTCCGCACCGGCGAAGATTTACACGCGCGCTACAACTTGGATGGCGGCACGATTGAGTTATATGCGATCAAAACCGTAGTCGAGGTTGTGGAAGACCCGGCGCGCGAGTTGACCGTCCCCGAAGCCAATGACGAAGTCGGCGAAGGCGCCGAAGTCGGCGACATGCTCGAATTGCCGCGCCCGATGGAAGATTTGGGCCGCATCGCCGCCCAGACCGCCAAGCAGATCATTCTGCAAAAGGTGCGCGAGGCCGAACGCAACAACGTTTACGAGGAATACATCGGGCGGCTAGGCGAATTGGTCAACGGCTTCATCAAACGCTTTGAGAGCGGCAAGATGATTTTCGACCTGGGCAATGGCGTCGAAGCCGTGATGCCCAAATCGCAGCAATCGCGCGTCGAGAACTTCACGCAAGGCGAACGCCTGCGCTGCGTCATTAGCAATGTGAACAAGGAATCACGCGGCCCGCAGATTGAGGTTTCGCGCACCAGCCCGGAAATGGTCAAGCGGCTGTTTGAGATGGAAGTGCCCGAAATTTATGACGGCACCGTGGTCATCAAGGCCGCCGTGCGCGAACCGGGCGACCGCGCCAAGATCGCTGTGATGTCCAACGAACGCGACGTTGATCCGGTGGGGGCTTGCGTGGGCATGAAAGGCTCGCGCGTGCAATCCATCATCCGCGAGTTGCGCGGCGAAAAGATTGACATCATCGAATGGTCGGAAGACCCCGCCATCTTTGCCGCCAACGCGCTCTCGCCCGCCAAGGTCAGCAAAGTAACGGTGCTCGATTTCGAGCAAAAGAAATTGCAGGTGACCGTTGAAAATGAACAGCAGTCGCTGGCGATTGGCAAACGCGGCCAGAACGTGCGGTTGGCCGCGCGCTTAGTGGGCTGGGACATTGACATCCGCAGCGAAGAAGAAATGAAGCGCGAGATCGCGACGCAGATGGAGCAGATGCTCTCTTCGCCGGTCGTCCCGCTGACCTTTATTGAAGGCATTACGCCCTCTGACTCTGAAACGCTGGCCGAACATGGCATCGAGACCATCGAACAACTGGCCGATGCCTCGGTGGATGACATCTGCGACTGGCTCGATCTGAGCGTGGATGAGGCGGAAGACCTGATTGTCACCGCCCAGGAAATTGCCGAGGCGCGCCGCGAACGCCTGGCCGTCCCGGGCGACGATGATTATGTGGAAGAGTTTGAAGGCGAGGAGGCCGGGGTTGAGGCATATGAAGAAGCCGATGAAGAACCCGGCGTGGAGATGGGTGAAGAAACCGGTGTAGCGAACGCAGAGGACGCCACCAAAACCGCGGCTGAGGAAGTCGCTGAAGAGGTCGTCGAGCCGATTGCCGTAGCAGATACGGCAGACACGACGGCGGTTGCCGCGCCAGCAACGGCGGCAGCACAAGCCCCTGAAGAAGAATAGCTATGAAGGCCATGAAGCTGTTATGAACAGGGAACATTTGAAAAACACGGCGCCGGGCGGTCGTGGCAAGTCGCGCTTACCCAGCAGGCTTGCGGCACGTTGCCCTGGCGCTCTCACTGCCAGCGGAGGGGCTGATGTGAGTACGCTGAGGCTTTGATTATTCGAGCAGCGGAAAAGCAGCGCTTCCCACGCGGGATGACTTATACGCTGGCTTTTCTTGTGGAAGGAATCAATGGGGTCCATCGCTAATAAGGTCCGAGTTTACGATCTAGCAAAAGAACTCAAGCTCGAAAATCGCAAAGTCATCGAAGATGCCCGCCGCCTGGGTGTGGACGTGAGCGTTCCCTCGAACACGCTGCCGGATGCCGTCGCGGACAAAATCCGCGAAATGTATTTCCCGAAAAAAGAGCAAGCCGCCACGCCTCGCACGGCCCGTTTGATCAAACATGCGGTTCCGCCGCCGGGCACGGCGCAGGCCGACGTGATGCCCACAGCGCCTTTGCCGGGTGCGCCTGTCACAACTCCGGCAGTACGAACTCCGCAACCAGTTGCGCCCGTGTCCGCGCTTGCCGAGGCCGCGCCACCCGCGCAAGAAGTCCGCAAACTTAGCACGCAACCGCTCGGCACGCGCCCGGTCAAACCTGCGCCCGCAGCCGAACTGCCGCCCGTTGCCATGCCCGCGCCTGCCGACGTTGCCGAGATACGCGCGGAAACGCTCGTGCCTCTGCCCGCAATTGCGCCGCCGGCAGCGCCCGCGCTGACGGCTGAACCTGAAGCAGAGCAAGCAATCCAGGAGGAGTCAATTACACCCGCACCCGCCCTCGCACCGCTGGCTGAACCTGTTGAAAGCCCGGCGGCTCCTATAACAGAGGCACCTGCCGCCGCGCCGCCCGCGCCTGCGCCGTCCAGGCCAGCCGGGCCAGCCGTTACGAAACTGGACGTGCCGCCGATCACCAAGCAGATGCCGGCGACGACGGGAGCTTTACCAGCTTCAGCGCGCGCGCCGCACGGTCATGGGCAACCACATGGACAACCGGCAAACCGCACGACAGTGATCAAACTGGCGCCAGCCAAACCCTTTCAGCCGCAGCCCCAACAACCTCAACCGCGCATCGGGCGCGATGGACGCACGGGGCAATTGCGGCAGCCGGGCCAGACGGGCCAGTTAGGTCAAGCCGGAGCTCCTGGCCAAACCGGGCCGCTGGGGCGCGAAGGCCGTGGCGCTCCACGGACGGGTGAGGCGGGAGCGGCAGGCGACCGAAAGCGCGCTCCCGGTGTCCATTTGCTGGAATCGGGCAAACCGCAATTGCACACCTACGTGCCACCGCCAGACGCGCGTCATAAAGGCCGACACACCACACATCGCAAGGGCGACAAGGATGCTACGCCTGATCGGCAGAACCAATTGCGCAAGGGCTTCCAAGCGCCCCAGCCGCAAGTGCGGCAAGCCCCGGTCGAGTTGAAACCGTTGCGCCTGGTTGAAGGCACCACCGTGCGCGAATTCGCCGAGAAAGCTGAAGCTAAACCGCGCGATGTGGTGGCTGAATTGATGAAGCGCGGGGTGATGGCCACGATCAATCAGGTACTCAATCCTGATCTGGCCAAAGACCTGGGCAGGCTCTATGGCTGGGACGTCACCTTCGGCGAATTCGAAGAGATGATGGTCGAGTCCGAATTCGAGATCACGCCCGAGGCGATGGACGACACCGAAATGCGCGCTCCCGTCGTCACCGTGATGGGCCACGTAGACCACGGCAAAACCAGTTTGCTGGACGCCATTCGCTCAGCCCGCGTGGCCGAGGGCGAAGCGGGCGGCATCACGCAGCACATCGGCGCCTATTCGGTCCAAGTGGCCAACCCGGATAATCCGGTGGAACTGCGCCGCGTCGTATTCCTCGATACGCCGGGCCACGAAGCCTTCACGATGATGCGCGCCCGGGGCGCCAAGGTCACGGACATCGTCGTCTTGGTCGTGGCCGCCGATGACGGCGTCATGCCGCAAACCATCGAAGCCATCGAACACGCCAAAGCCGCCAACGTCCCGATCATCGTGGCGATCAACAAGATTGATAAAGGCGATGCCAACCCTGAACGCGTCAAGAAAGAATTGGCTGATCGCGGCCTGCTCTGGGATAGCTGGGGCGGCGACACCACGATGGTCGAGGTTTCGGCGAAGATGCGGCAAAACGTCAACGGCGTGCTGGAAATGATTCTGCTGCAAGCCGACCTGATGGATTTGAAAGCCAATCCGAAACGCATGGCCACGGGCACCGTGCTCGAAGCCAAACTGGATCGCGGACGCGGCGCAGTCGCCACCGTGCTCGTTCAGAACGGCTCGCTCAAAGTCGGCGAACCGTTCATCGTCGGCAACTATTTCGGCAAGGTGCGCGCCCTGATGAATGATCGCGGCGAACGTGTCACCGAAGTCGGCCCCGCCATGCCGGTCGAAGTGCTCGGTCTGGAAGGCGTGCCCGGCGCGGGCGATCAATTCCAAGTGGTGGACGACATCAGCAAGGCGCAACAGATTTCCCAGTTCCGCCAGGCCAAAGCCCGCACCACGGCGCTCGCGCGTTCGGCGGCGCGCGGTCTGGATCAACTGGCGATGCAAATGGAGACCGGCGAGGTCAAGGAACTGCTCGTCATTCTCAAGGCCGACGTGCAAGGCTCGGTCGAAGTGCTCAAGGATACCTTGCTGAAACTTTCGACCGACAAGGTCAAAGTCCGCATCATCCGGGCCGGTGTCGGCGCGATTACTTATGACGACGTGTTGCTGGCCAGCGCCTCAAACGCGACTTCGGTTGGCGCGGCCACCGTCATCATCGGCTTCAACGTGCGCCCCGAAGCGCGCGCCGAAGAAATCGCCAAACAGGAAGAGGTGGACATTCGCTTGCACTCGATCATTTACAAGGTCGAGGAAGAGATTCGCAACGCGATGATCGGCATGCTCGACGCGACGACCAAAGAAGTCGTGCTGGGCAAGGCCTCCGTCCGCGACATCATCCGCGTGCCCAAGATCGGCAACATCGCCGGTTGTCTGGTGCTCAACGGTTTGATCAAACGCACCGCGCAGGCGCGCCTCATCCGCGACAACGTGGTGATTTTTGAAGCGCCCATCGGCAGCTTGCGCCGCTTCAAGGACGATGTCAGCGAAGTGCAGCAGAACTTCGAATGCGGCATCACCATCGAACGCTTCAACGATTACAAAGTCGGCGATGTGATTGAGGCGTATGTGACCGAGAAAGTTGCCGCCACTAAGTTGTAGTTAGTTGATAGTTGACAGTTGATAGTTGTTAGTTCGCCGGAAGTGCCAGTCGCTAACACCTGTCAACTATTAACTATCAACTGAGTTTTATGTCGTACCGCACCCACAGATTGCCCCACGTCTTTCGCGAAGAAATCAGCAAGGTGTTGCTGCGCGAATTACGCGATAAATGTCCCGGCCTCCCTTCAATCACCGAAGTCAAAGTCAGTCCCGATCTCAGCACGGCCCGCGTCTTCATCAGTGTTTTCGGTTCTCCGGAATTACAACGTGAAGCGGTTCTGAAGCTCAATGAGCAGGCGGGCTATGTGCGCAAGTTGCTCGGACAACGGCTGCGGCTACGGCGTGTACCCGAATTGCGGTTCGTGTTTGATGACGCACTCGAACACGGTCAGCGCATGATGGAAATCTTTCAAGAAATCGCAAAGGAGTTACCCCCCGACGATTCGCCTGCGGAACCGCTCGCGCCTGATGGTACGGCGCCCGCGGCCACGGGTTGAGTCAATTCCCCCGGGTCGTATTAATCAAGCTATGTTAGGTCAGGTAATTGATTTGATTGAGCGCCATCAGCGCTTCGCCATCACCACACACATCCGACCGGATGGCGATGGGTTGGGTTCGTCACTCGCGCTTGGCTGGATTTTGCGCGGCCTCGGCAAAGAAGCCGAAGTCATCACGCGCGACCAGGTGCCACACGCGTATTTGCGGCTGCCCGGTTCCGCCGAAATCCGCGTGCTGCCGGATACGGATCAAGCGTATGACGCCGTCTTTGTCATCGAATGCAGCGATGTCGAACGGCCCGGCTTGCCCAGTCTGAAAGACCAGTTGGTCGTCAACATTGATCATCATTCGACGACCGCGCTTTACGGCAATATCAACTGGATTGATTCGACCGCCGCCGCCGTGGGCGAGATGATTTACAACCTCGCCAAAGCCATCGGCGCCAAGATTACCCCCGAAATCGCCAGTTGCGTTTACGCCGCGCTTTTGACCGACACCGGCTCCTTCCACTTTTCCAACACCACCGAACGCACCTTCAAAATCGCCAGCGAACTCGTGCGCCACGGCGCGCAACCGGCCAAACTCTCGCAGGCGATTTTTTATAACTACCCATATGCCAAGGTCTGTCTGGTGGGCGAAGTGCTCTCGACTTTGCAGCGTGACGAGACGGGCCGCATCGCCTGGATCACGATGAGCAAGGACGCGATGGAACGCACCGGCGCGACCGAAGACGATTCGGACGGCATCATCAATTACCCGCTCACAGTGGGCGATGTCGAAGCCGTGGCCTTCTTCCGCGAATTGTCCAACGACACGTTCCGCATTTCGCTGCGGTCAAAGAACCGCGTCAACGTGGCCCGCGTGGCCGAACATTTTGGCGGCGGTGGCCATTGCAATGCCGCCGGGTTCACCGTGAAAGCGGATTTCGCTGAACTGACGCAGCAGGTGCTGGACGAGTTGAAAGAGGCCGTCCGGAATGCGCCGCTTGCTGTCAATGGCAGCGCGCGCGAAATCAGGCCGCGCTGATCACGCCGCCGCTTGAAGCTGTGTTTCAAACGCTGCCTGGCTACGCGCCACCATCACTTCGTGCCAATTGACCAGCGGCGGGCCGTTGGCATTGCATAAATCAACATAAACCTCCTGGCACAATTGTTTGAAGGCCGGATACGCGCGCGCTAAATAACTCGGCCACGCCGCCGCCAACCGCTGCTCCCGCACATTGCAAAGCTGATAACGCCGCGCAAAGCCATACGAGAGCGGGACGACTGTCCCGTCCGCTTCCAACACCAACAAACCATGAAGTTGTGCTGGCTTTGGGTTGGCGGCTAGTTCGCCCGCGTAAACCAAGCCCGGTTCCTCACGCAAATCTTCCTGATGCAGCACGTCCAGTTGCACGGCCATTGTCTCGGCATATTTCTGCCGCAACGCAAAAGACAGCAGATAAACCTTCGCCAGCGCTTCTTCATCCGCTGCCGCCTCGGTCATCCGGTCACTCGCGCGTCCGGCCAGTTCGAGCGGATGCAGTTGCAACAGTTTGGCTCCTTGGGCAGCGGCAAACTCCGCGACCCAGAGCAAGTGCTCCCAATTCTGTTGCGTTACGGTGTGGATGATGCCGAAGGGAATTTGCGCCGCGCGCACCTGCGCCAAACCGGCCTCCAATTGCGCAAAGGCCCGCGCCGAGCCGCGAATCTGGTTATGCACATCGGGCGGCCCATCCAGACTGATGGCCAGCACGTCCACCAATGGACGCAACCGCTCCAACAGTTTCGGCTGTGTGAAATAGCCATTGGTCGTGACGGTGGTGCGCAGCCCCAAGGTTTTGGCGTGGTTGAGCACTTCCTCCAATCCGCGATACATCAGCGGCTCGCCGCCCGCGACTGAAACAACTGCGTAGCCCAAAGCCGCCGCGTCGGTGATGACCTCGCAAACGGTTTGTACATCCAGTTCCGTGCGCGCCGTCGGGCCGGAGTTGGAATAACAATGCGCGCAAGCCAGATTGCAGCGCAGCGAGGGATGGATTTGCAAAATCGGGCTTCTGGTAGGGCCTGCCGCCCTACCAGAAAGCTCCGCCAACGAACACTCGTCCAGGTCGAACTTTGTGTCGTTCATGGTGTGCCTCAGAATTTATTGATAGGGCCTGTTTCCACCGGATTGCCCAGATCAACGTTGACCCGGAAGATTTCCGGCCAGGGAATGCCGTAAGGGAAAATCTCGACGCCGCTCATGCGCGGCGTCTTGGTCAGGATGTTGGCGAAGAATTGATTCGCATTGCTGGCTTCCAGCGTGCCGCAAACGCGCAAGCCATCCACGATGGGCGGGATGCCGCGCGGAAACGCCTTGACGCCCTTCAACCCGGCGCGTTGCAACCCGGCCACGATCCCCACCATTTCCTTCAGGTTGTCTTTGTCCAGGCCACCGAAGCGCAGTTCGCGCAACAAGGCTTCTTCAATCGAAAGTGCAGCTTTTGGTTCCATAGCATTTCTCCTTTTCAAACGGAATTATTGGTGACAGCAGCCCACAGACTGCCGCCATAAAGCACGAGTGAAACCTCGGCATTGGCGCTGCCGCACAGGCATAGACACACGTCTCCCTGCGGCTACAGCGCCACCAATTCAGTTGATCGTCAGAGCGAGGGGAGAGAAACAGGTCGTGACGTTTTCAAGAGCAGCTTATCTGGCGCAAGCGCCAGCAGCGTTCCCACACGAAACCGGAATTGAGAAACGCAGACAGGGTGGTGATGGTCTGCTGGGGGAAAGTGCAAATGCGCTCGCCGTTTCGATTCATTTCGACGAGCAAGCAGGACAACGAAGCTGAATGATTGTTTGCTGAGTGAACGGGCGCGACTGTAGACCCGTGGTCGGGAAAGTGTCAAGCGATTTTTCCGGCAGCGTGCGGTGTGATCCTGGCTGTATCAGCGGAACCGCTTGCGGGTTCAAATGAATAGCTCCGCCGAGACTTTGAAAAATTGCGCCAAGGCTTTCGCCTGCACCTTGCTGATCGGACGGACGCCGTTGATGGCTTCGGACGCGCGGCCACTGGAACCGAACAGTGGCACCAACTCTTTCTGCGCCAAGTCGCGCGCTTCCATCAAATGTTGCAAGACCTCGTGCGGCGCGGCGTCCTCGAAATCGTAATGTTCGTCCTCATATCGTTCGACCAACAGTGACAATAGATCGAGCAGTTGATCTTCTTCGGGCGTGATGTCTTTGCGTTTGTTTAGCAGCACGTTAATCGCCGCAACAACGCGGTCGTATTCTTTCTCGGTATGAATGACGACTGGCGTGACGTGCGCCAAAAGCTCGCCGTACTGCCGCGCATCGAACCGTAGTCTGACTCTGATTTTAGGTTTTACAGTTGCAGTCATCTTTCCATTTCCCACGATCGTACTCCTTGTGGGTGAGGACGGCGCGAATGTATACGCGCTGCCTTGGAAAATCGATATCAACGATTAGCCGGTACTTGTTTCCGCCGATGTTGAAAACGATGCAGTCACCAACCAAATCCGCGTGTGGAAAATCAGCTTGTACCTCAACGAATGTTTTCCAGCTTGCGCGCTTCGTTAGCGAAATCCAGCTACGCAGTGGTGTTTCAGCATCAGGGTACGTCGCCCAAAATTGAGCAAGAGGCTTGCGCGTCAAAATTCTCATAAATAACTTTCAGGGTAACGCGCGAGGAAGCAGCGACAATATCTCCCGAATTGGGAGATATTGTCAAGCCCACGAAAGGCGTGGCAAGGTTGCGAAGGCAACTGGCACACAGGCTGGAGGCATGCGTGCCAGTTGCCTTGCCGAAAACTACTTCGGCCCCCGCTCCCACCAATACTGCTTCTCCAGCTTCTTCTGCACTGGCCATTCCTGATCCAGCGTGTCGCCGTGATAAAGCTCGCCGTTTTTCATCACGTAACGAATCGTGTTGGTGTTGCGGATGTCGGTCAGCGGGTTTTGATCGAGCACGATCAAGTCGGCCAGTTTGCCCGCTTCCAGCGAACCGACATCGCGGTTCAAGCCAATCGCCTCCGCGCCAAAGATCGTTGCGACCTTCAAGGCTTCCATCGTCGTCATCCCGCCGGATTGCAACGCCCACAATTCCCAATGACAGCCGATGCCTTGCATCTGCCCGTGTCCGCCCAAGCCGACGCGTCCGCCCGCGCGCACGACTTTGGCGGCGCCTGCGGCGATGCCTTTGTAGCCGTATTCGTCAGGATGGAACCATTGGCCGCGCCGCCGCAGCATGCCGTTGAGCAGTTCCAGCGGTACAAAGCGCGCCAGTTTTTGGTTGTTTACCACGTCGGTGTTTTGGAAGAAGTAATTCTCTGTCCACGGCGCGCCGTAAGCGACCAGCAGCGTCGGCGTGTAAAACGTCTTGGTCTGTGCGACGAATTCGGCCATGTCTTTGTAGAGCGGTTGAATGGGCAGCGCGTGTTCATTGCCCGAATAGCCGTCCATCATTTGCGTCAGGTCGAGTTTCATATCCAGCGCGCCTTCAGTCGTCGGCGTGATTTTGAATTCCTGACAGGCCAGCGCGACCCATTGGCGCACGAGGCGGTCGCCGGTGACGTACTCCTTCAACGTGTCGGTTTGATAAGCCTCGCGGTAGCGTTTGATGTAATTGCGCGCCGTGTCCTTGTCGGTCAAGCCGTCGTTGGAAAAAACGCCGGGGCCGGTGGTGAGAATGCGCGGGCCGACGATTTCGCCCGTCTCCACGAGGTCGGCGTAAGCATACACATCCGTCGTCGAAGGCTGCGGGTCGCGCGTCGTGGTGATGCCGTAGGCCAGATTCGCCAAGTAAGCCCAGACCTGCGTTTGATGGACGTTGCGCGGCGGACGCATGTGCGCGTGCACATCCACGAGGCCGGGGATGATCGTCTTGCCGGTTACGTCAATCACTTTGGCGTCGGCGGGGAAGACAGGCGCAGCAGCCTGTTTCTTAGCGCCCTTGCCAGTTGCGGGCAAGGGCGCGCTGGCTTTGATCTCGACGATGCGGTTGTCAACGACGGTGATGTCGCCGCGTTCGAGCACTTCGTCGCCTTTCATCGTAATGACGCGCGCGCCGGTCAGGATGACTTTGCCCGCAGGTTTGACGCGCGCGGCTTCGACGATGGCGTCAAAGGCTTCGGGCTTGTCTGCGTCGAGCGTTTGGTTGAAAAACTTCGTGCCCCACGACCACGTCACCGCTTTGCCGTCCGGCGTCCATTGCAAGTAATCGCCGCCATCCGCCGACATCTTCTTAACCGGCACAGTGGTGTTGGGCGACGTGCCGGTGATGCTGACGTTCACGGTCTCTTTGCCGGCTTTGGGAATCGTCACGATGTAGTGTTTGGTTTGCAGCGAGACAAAGGCGCGCGTGCCGTCAGGCGAAATGCGCATCTCATCCGCCGTTGGCGGATTGGGTGGCGCGCCCGCGCCCGTGACTTTCAGATGCGTGCGTTTGTCGAAACCATCAAGCCGCACCGAAGCCAGACCTTGTCCCGTCGTGTAATAAACGCGCTGCGGGTCGTTGCTGAAATGCGGTTGCTGACCGCCTTCCGCCGCTGTGATGACGGTCGAATCGCCGCCCGTGGCCGCGATATAGCGCAGTTCGCGTATGCCTGTGCCGCCCGCGCCGCCGATTTCGTTGTTGGTGGGGTTGTGCAAGGCGGCTTCTTCGGGCGAACGGAAGTTGTCGTCTTCGTGCAAGTCGGCGAACAATTGGTCGCTGATCGCGCCGTAAGTGAACACAATCTTCGTGTTGTCGGGCGCGTAACAGGGGAAGGAATAAAACGCCGCGCGCCGCGTCAACTGCTCAGGCGCGCCGCCCGCGCTGGGCACGCGGTAGATGTGCCCGCCCTCGCGCGTCCACGTGGCGAACGCGATATACCCACCATCGGGCGACCACGCGGGCATGAATTCGCCTACCGTCAGATTGGTCAGCCGTTGCGGCTTGGCATTGGCTTCGAGCGGCATCACGTAAAGTTTGTTGAAGGCGGTGAACGCGACACGCCGTCCATCGGGCGAGAGCGCGGGATAGCGAATCAGCCGCGCCTTGACCACCGGCCCGTCATCCACCTTGTAATCGAAATGCAGCCGCGCCGCGATGTCCACATCCACTTTGGCGTTGAAGGGAATGGTCGTGGCCGCGCCGCTGGCGAAATCTACGCGTTTGATCTTGCCGTCAATCGTGACGATCAGCGCCTTGCCATCGGGCGTGAAGGCATAACCTGGAAACGTGTCGCGTGTGGCGCGTGATTCCTGGTCGTCGCGCGTGACGTGGCTGATGAGCCAGCGCTCCTCGTTTGTTTCCAAATCGCGCACGCGCAGCGCCGTTTGTAATTGGTAGCGCGTGGCATAGACCAAATGCTTGCCATCGGGCGAGAGCACTGGGCGCATTGCGCTGCCTTGGGCATTGGTCAGCCGCGTGGTCTCGCTGGTCTCGCGGTCGAAGCGGTAAATCTGCCAGAGCGGAAATTGCACGTTGTAACTGAAGGCATTGGTGCGTTGCGCCCAGTAAATGTATTTGCCATCCGGCGAAGCGACCGCGCCCATCTTGTTCAAAGGCGGCGCGGGCGGCGGGCCGCCTTGGCCGGGCGCGGCGGGCGGCGGCGGCGGTGGGCCGATGCTGACGCCGGTGCCGCCGTCTTTGTGCCACATATACGGGTGATAGGGGGCGATGCCGCGATCCGAACGCGAGGCGATTATGTAGTTGCCGTCGGGCGTCCACGCGGGCGACAGGTAATAGGTGATGTCGTTGCCGCGCCCTTTGGTGATGGCTTTGACGTCGCTGCCGTCGGGTTTGCAGGTATACAAATTCTCGCCGCCGCTGCGATCGCTGATAAAGGTGATTAACCGGCTATCCGGTGAGAATTTCGGTTGTGATTCAAAGCCGAGGTCGCCGCCGACTATACGTTTGGCTTCGCCACCGTTGATGGGCAGCGTGTAAATGTCGCCTGCTAGATCAAAGACGATGGTCTGGCCGTCGGGCGCAACATCCAGCGACATCCAGGTACCTTCGTCGGTGGTGAAGCTGATTTTCCCGGCGGGTTTCAGCGGCAAGCCTTCGTCTTTTTTCTCCTCCTTCTTTTCTCCCTGGGTTTGGGCAAAAGCGCTGAGCCGGGCGGTGAAGGGAGCGTTCGCGGCGTACAACAGGCCCAGGGTTAGGACGCCCAGCGCGATCAGGCAACGCCAGGCTGACAAGGTGTGCAACATAGATTTTCTCCTTTTGCTTGCGGTGTGGTCGGTTCGGATTTGGTGACGGAATACGGCGGCATCATAGCGGTACGCGCATTGAAGGAACAAGATGAGACCGGTTCGTTTGAATAGCGAGATCGGGTTTCACTTCGGTGTAGGGTGAAAGCCGCGTCACGGGACGGTACCGCGCGCGTCAGCAAGCGGTGCGACAAGTCTGGCGGACTGGTACAGTAGCGCAGGCTCCGCTTGCTGACGCGCGCGGTACCGTCCCCCTCACACACCAAAGTGAAACCCGATTTAGAAGATGGAAAGGCCTAGCGGCAGCGCAAGACTGCCGTTAAACAGCACGCAAACGGCCTGTTTGGGGGCACGCATTGCCGTTCATGCGCAGTGAACGTACCGCGTTGTGCAGCGCCGCCAAATGGATTTTCAACTATGCCCAAACCCAGGCTTTAGCTTTTGCGTGGCTTGTGGTATCAAAGCAGCCGCGATAACAGTTCACGAGTGTGACTCTCCCAACAGGTTTCCCCCGCTTAAACCCGCTCAACTGTGTGACGAAGTGCTGGCTTGGTGGTTAGTCGAAGAAGGCGTTTTCGGTTTGTTCGCCAGCTTCTTTACCTGGTCGAGTTGCGCGTAATTTTACGGCGGCTTGCTCACGTTCTGATGGTAACGCTCCACCTGAAATGAGCACGCGCCGATGCGTCAATCATTCATAAATCGTCAAGCATTTTCAGCAGATATGCTGGTTGTGGCCCCGTCAAACGTCCCGTTCCCAGACAGCGGCAATCAGGTTACACCCCCTGCGCCAGGCGCATTGGCGGTAGCTGTGGCTGACCCGCAGCACGGCGGGCCCTTACGGTTAGAACTACAGCCGCGCGATTTCCCGCAGGCCTTTGCGACGGTCGTCAAACAGGTCGCCATTGCCCTCGGTAGCGCCAGCGAACCCGCCGAAAGCGCCGCGCAAACCTTAGTCGAACAATTTCTCTTGCTGCGGTTTTTGGAAGTCAAAGGCTGGTTGGGCGAGCCTGATTTTATGCGCCAGCAATGCCAATGGCATTGGCAAGCTGCCCCGGAAGCCCCCAGCTTTTTTATCGAAGTCATCGCCCCGCGCTTGCGGGTCTTGTCCAATACAGGTTTGCTGTATAACCCAGCCACGCCAACCGCGCTGCCCGCTTTGCCCAATCGGGTTTGCAAAATTATCTGCGACACCCTCTTCGGCCCGTTCCGCTATACCATTCACGAAGTGACCGCGCAAGAAGCCGAAAAAGTGCTTGACCCGGAATGGCTCGGCGCCATGAGCGAACAGGCGTTGCTGGAACGGCCTTTGAAACAGGCGCAATCGGCCACGACACAGCGACGCATTCGCGGTTCGTTTCAAACACCGCGCCGCGTGATGCGCTGGATGTGCCGCGAAGCGCTGTTGCAATACTTGACCGGCAAGCTGGCCGAGTTCACGCATCTCTCGCCCGCCGCCTTGCGCGAACAACTGCTGTTCTTTTTCAACCTGCCGCCCGCGCCGCGCATGACCGACGACCACGTCGCCGAATTGAGCGAGCACATCTTGCGCGCCGAAGCGCAACGCATGTCGCGCGCGTTGCTGGCCTGTCGCATCTGCGATCCGGCGGTGGGCATCGGCACGCTGTTGGCCGGGATGTTGGAAGAGTTGGCGGCGGCGCTGGCGAAACTGGATTTGCTGCTCTATGGTCGCGGCCTGATCGGGCAGCACAACTACGAATTCCGGCTCAAGCGCAAATTGCTCAGCGATTGTTTGTATGGTGTTGACGTGCAGCCGCCAGCCATCGCGCTCTGCCGCCAACGGCTTTGGCTGATGCTAGTGGCGTGCGAGCAAAGCGCACCCGACGCCGCGCTGGCCGTGACCATTCGCGAAGCCGCCAATACGCCCGCCCTATTTCAGCATCTTGTTTGTGGCGACAGTCTGTTGGGTTGCCGCACGTATGACGATGGCGAGACCGATGCGTTCAAATGGCGACGCGCCTTTCCGCACCTCTTTCAACAACGTGGCGGCTTCGACATTCTCATTGGCAACCCGCCTATCCGCCCTTTTCTCGCCAAAGACGAAGCCGAGAAAGACGTCTGGGCGCAAATCGGCACGCTCTTTCCGCAAGTCAAACGGTCAAAAAATACGGCGGCAGCGTTTTTTGATTTGCCGCGCTTGATCGGTGCGGCAGGCGTCATTACCTGCCAAATCGTACCGAGGTCGCTGACGTATTCAGAAGGCTGGGCCGCCACGCGCGCCTTGTTGCGCTTGAATTACCATTTGCTGAGTGCGGCGGATGTGAGCGAAGCCTATCAGGAAGCCCAACTCGAACAGGAAGTCTTGTTCTATCGGCGCGATCCTGACCGCGACGAGTTGGTTGGTGAAGCCGCACCCGAACCGGTGTTGCTGAGTACGGCACTTACTTCTGCCAATGTTGTGGCAGTCCAGACTGACGCGCGCACGGAAATAGAAGAGCGCTACGAGTTAAGCGGCGGCGAGATGGTGCGGCGCGAAATTGCCATACCCGTGGCGGCCGTTGTGTTGAGCGCCCCGGCCCGCGAATTACAAGAACGCTTGGCGCGGTTGCGCACGCTCGGCGAATTCGTCACGGTCAAACGCGGCCAACGCTGGCAACGCCGCACCAAACCCGCCGGACGCGCGTCCGCCGCCGTCCCCGTCATCAAAGGCACGAACCTGCGCCAGTTCCGCATCACCGACGAATTGCCGCGCCAGGAACCGCCGGCTTACATTCAGCGCGTGCTCGAAGAGTTGCGCCAGCCCAAACTGGTTTGTCCGAACACGCTGGCGCATTTGAAAAAGCCGCACGAAATGCTGGTGCTGCTCTGCGCGCTCGACCGCAGCGGCTCAGTCGCGCTCGACACCGTGCAACAGCTTTTTCCGGCGCAGGATTGCCCGTACAGTTTGGAGTTGCTGTGCGGGCTGCTCAACAGTTCGCTGGCGCGCTGGTTTTTCTACTACGTCACTTATCAGCAGGCGGCGCGCGCCGTCGCGTTTGACGCCGCGCAAATTGGCAGCCTGCCGCTGCCGCGCGCCAACCACCGGTTGATTTCGCAAGTCGAAAAACAGGTGCGCAAGCTGCTCAAACTGGAATTGCCGCGCAAGTATTTTCTGCGTGGTCAATTGCCGGAATACGACGCGCTGGATGAGTTGATTTGCGAGCTATACGAATTGAGTGAGGAAGAGCGGCGCGAGGTGTTGCGCTAATAACCTGCCTCCGTATATTCGCCAAATACCGCGCGCATCCGATCCGCAATTTCACCCAGCGTCGCATACGCCTCGACCGCCGCGATGATGCGCGGCAGCATCAGTAGGGACTCAGGTATTTATCTCCGTCGAAGTGAATTAAATGATCGGGCGTCTCAGCTACCCACACTTCTGTCTCCCATGCGATCTCTACCACCCATTTTCTGAACTCTTTTTTGGTCAGGAAAGCGGTTACAAAAACCAATTTGGCAAGGCAACTTTGAGCGGCTTTTTTCAATTCCAGTACTCTGGTTTCACTCATTGGGCCATTGCTATGAACTGCTTCGATCAGATAAAGCCAGTGCAAGTCTCGATTGTAGGCGATGATGTCAGGCAATTCTTCGTGCGACAACCGGAAGAACTTCAGCCGCTCCAGTTCTTGTTTATTGAGATAGAGAATTTTGTTCGTGGTGTCGCCAAGATAAAGGACTTCGCAGCCTTTGCCGAAACGAGGCAGGAACTCTTCGATAATTTGTTTTTGCAATTCATTGTGACTTCCCGGCGACAACTCAAGACTGGTGCCGTCGGGTAAGCCAACCGGAAGCTTAGGGATGTTGCGTTTGCGCGCCAAAGTCTCAGCCAACAAACTTCGATTGACCCGAAAAGCAGCCAGTTCACTTGTCCATTCAGCGTGGCCGAAAGTGCGGATCAATCGCTTGAAGCCGATGTCCAGTGAATAACCGCGCGTGGGGTTATTGGTCGCCGCCTCCGGGTTTAGCCCACTATTTATAACCAAATCCGCCAACACCAAAAGCTTTAGGTCTTTACGTCTGATGTCGTCGTATGAGCCGCTTGAGATATTCTCACCAAAATGCTGGTTGATGAATTCAATGATGTCTCTGCTCTTGAGTGCTCTCCCATTATCAAGTCCTTGTGCCGACTGCCAGGATTCGGTTACAGCCGCGACAGCCAGAAAACTCATTGCCATTTTTTCCAAACGCCGTGGCGTCAAGCCTGCGATTGGTATGCCAACAGCATTCAAAATCGTGACTGCCTGATTCAGCAAATTCCTCGTACTTTCTGGTTTTTTACTGTGCGGGAAATAGTCTTTCATAGGGAAATAAACTCATCTGATCGTTAATGCTTAGTTGAGCATCACTCAGCTCCGTCCTCATCAATGAGGCGCTCGCTGAAAAATAATCTTTAACACTTTGCGCCAGGTGTTGCGCCAGGACAGGCGGCACGGCGTTTCCTATTTGATAGAACTGACGGGCTTCGTTGCCGGTAAATTCAAACCAGTCGGGAAAACTCTGAAGCCTGGCGGCTTCTCGTAATAACAACCGGCGTCTGCGCCCATCCGGCAATTTGATCCGCTGCATATCGCCAGTTGGCGCGGCGATATTCCGGCAAGTCAAGGTGCGCGCAGGCTTGTCAGGGTACAAATCGCGCGGGTTAATACACTTCGAAGCGATCTCATACTTCTTCACATATTGATCCATTGACGGCGTTAGAAACTTAGATTCAGGTGGTGTGGTATACATTAAATCTTCAATGGCTTCTGTTACGGTATACCGCCTCGCCTCACGGCGGGGGAAAGAGAAATTGCCTTTGTGGGCAACGACAAAAAGCCTTTCCCTGTTTTGCGGAACGCCATAATCAACCGCGTTCATTAGCTTGTAATCAATTAGGTAGCCAAGCTGCGCTAGTGCCCGCACAATCTCATCGAAGTACCACTTGTTTGAGTAAAGCAAGCCACGCACATTCTCAAATAAGCAAAGCTCCGGCTTCAGCCGTTTGACGGCTTCCAGAAAAACAGGGAAGCCGTTTCGCCCATCAGCCATTCCGAGTTGATAACCACCAACACTGAAGGGCTGACAGGGCGGCCCTCCGATAATCACCTGTGCCGGCGGATATTCGGTGGTGAGCGTCAATTCAACTTGATGGCAATCCCCCAATAAATTTTCGGCATACGTTCTCGCCGCATCCGGGTCTCGTTCAAAACCAATCGTTTCAAACCCGGCTGACTCAAAACCTAAAGCCAGGCCGCCACATCCGGCAAATAGATCAATCACCGTAAGGTTCAGGTCACGATTGGGTTTGAGCGAATCATTTAACTTGGCAACGTAATCCAACATCACTTTTTCACCTCCTTTCAATGCATACTTACATCGTTTCTCGATACTCCCCAAACACCGCCCGCATCCGATCCGCAATCTCACCCAACGTCGCATACGCCTCGACCGCCGCGATGATGCGCGGCATTAGGTTCGCGCCCGCACGCGCCGCCGCTTCAACTTCGTTCAACGCCGCCAAAGCCCCGTCGGCATTGCGTTCGGCGCGCACCTTACGCAAACGCTCGACCTGCGCGGCTTCAGACGCCGGATCAATCTTGAGCGTCGCAATTGAAGTCTCTTCCTTAATTTGAAAACGATTCACGCCGACGACAACCTCTTGCTGCGCCTCGACGGCTTTTTGGTAATCGTAGGCCGCGCGCTCGATCTCGCGTTGCACGTAACCCGTCTCAATCGCGGCCAGCATGCCGCCCATCTCATCCAGCTTGGCGATGTATGCAGCCGCGCGCGCTTCGATCTCGTTGGTCAGATGCTCGATCACATACGAACCGGCCAGCGGGTCGGCGGTGTCGGCTACGCCCGATTCGTAGGCGATGACCTGTTGCGTGCGCAAGGCGATGCGCGCGGCGTCTTCGGTCGGCAGGCTCAACGCCTCGTCCATCCCGTTTGTGTGAAGCGATTGCGTCCCGCCCAGCACGGCGGCCAGCGCCTGGATGGTCGTGCGGATGACGTTGACTTCGGGCTGTTGCGCAGTCAGCGTCGAACCCGCCGTTTGCGTGTGGAAGCGCAGCATCATGGATTTCGCGTCTTTTGCGCCGAACCGGTCGCGCATCGTCCGCGCCCACAACCGCCGCGCCGCGCGATACTTCGCCACCTCTTCCAGAAAGTTGTTGTGCGCGTTGAAAAAGAAGGCCAGGCGCGGCGCAAAATCGTCTACGGCCAGGCCCGCGTCCAAGGCCGCCTGCACATACGCAATGCCGTCGGCCAGCGTGAAGGCAACCTCTTGCACCGCTGTCGAACCGGCTTCGCGGATGTGGTACCCGCTGATCGAAATCGTGTTCCAGTTCGGCACCTCTTGGGCGCAGTAGGCGAAAATGTCCGTGATGATGCGCAACGAAGCGCGCGGCGGATAGATGTATGTCCCGCGCGCGATGTACTCCTTCAAAATGTCGTTCTGAATCGTGCCGTTGAGCCGAGCGGGCGCGACGCCCTGTTGCTTGCCGACCGCGATATAGAGCGCCAGCAAGATCGCCGCCGTCGCATTGATCGTCATCGAAGTCGAAACGCGGTCGAGCGGGATGCCGTCAAACAGCGTCTCCATATCGGCCAGCGAATCAATCGGCACGCCCACGCGCCCGACTTCGCCCACGGCCAGCGCGTGATCGCTGTCGTAGCCAATTTGCGTCGGCAGATCGAACGCCACCGACAGCCCCGTCGTGCCCTGTTCGAGCAGGTATTTGTAGCGGCGGTTCGACTCTTCCGCCGTAGCAAACCCCGCGTACTGCCGCATCGTCCACAAGCGGCCCCGGTACATCGTCTCGTAAACGCCGCGCGTGAATGGGTACGCGCCGGGCGCGCCGAGGTCAGTGTCGTAATTGACGGGCACGTCGGCGGGTTGCAGGCAGTTGGGCAGTTCGATGTCGGAGGTGGTGGCAAATCTTTCTTTGCGTTCCTGGGCCTTGCGCTCTTTGGCTTTTGTCGTCGGCATAGTGTTTCGTCTCGGAGTAAAGTTGTTGCGGTATTCGGGCGGCGATTCTAAAACAGGCCGCGCAACATTGGTACAGCACAAGCATTCCAGCAAAAGTTGTACTATCATCCGCCAACCATACGAGGAACATCATGATCGGACTGGAATTGCGTAAAACGCCTGAACAACTGCGTGAAGACAAAGCCCGCGCATCAGCCGCATCAGCCGCATTGGCAGCGGATTTGGCCGCGTTGGGTTATCCGGGGTTTGTTTACCTGCGCGCTACGCCCCGGCAACTCAACCCTGCCGAAGTCGTGCTGATGGCGCTGGGCCAGGCGGATTTGGAATGCCGTGTCGTTGAAGCTTTGCCGTGGGTCTTGTTGGCTTACCCCGCATTGGACTGGGATTGGTTGCGTGATGGCGCACTGCGCGACGGCTTGCAAAACCGCTTGGGCTTTATCACAAACATGGCACGGCGGGTGGCAGAGCAGCGCGGCGATAAGGAAATGTCCGCCTTGCTGGCGCGTGAAGAAGCGGCGCTGGAGCGGTCGCGGCTCTTGCGCGAAGACACGCTCTGTCACGCTTCGATCACCAACGCCGAGCGGCGTTTTTTGCTCGAACACCGTCCCGCCACAGCAAAACACTGGCGCTTGTTGACAGATATTGCACCGGAGCATTTGGGTTATGCCGCTATCTGAAATGTCTTGGGCTTGGCGGAAGGGTGATTGTTGCTTCAGGCTATGATGTTCAAACGAAAATCAACCTTGCAGGTAAGCTTCCTTATCCTGCTGCTTATGGCGGGAAGCTTGGCTTTTGCTTTTCAGCCATATCTCAGGAACAGATTTCTGTCGCCTCCGTTTGGCGAGTACACGTTTGACGTAGCTGACAATGAAGGAAACAAGATTGCGCAGGGAAAAATCATCGTCACCGTCTTTGCCCACAATGCAATGCAAGGGCGTTGGCAACTGCATTTCTTCAAGAATAATCATCCGAGTTTCGCTCACCGCTCTAACGAAACATCGGCAAGCGCGTTTGCCGGAGAAGTGCGCGGCAATGAGGTGAAAATACATCTCAACCTCAACATGGCCGATGCTAACGATGTATTGGAAGGCGAGCTTGAAAACAGCGCGATGCGCGGTGAATTCCTCTTTTGTGGTTTTGCAGGTTGCGCCGCGATTGGAAAATTCGAGGCAGTCAGAAAGTAACTCGCTCTTCGACTGAGGAAGTCTTATGACTATCAATGCCGTCCCCATCTTGCTTGGCGTCCTGTGCATTTACGCCATCGCCTACCGTTATTACAGCGCCTTCATCGCCGCCAAAGTGCTGGCGCTGGACGATGCCCGCGTGACACCCGCGCACACGCACAATGACGGGGCGAATTTCATCCCGACCAACAAGTACGTGCTCTGGGGCCATCATTTCGCGGCCATCAGCGGGCCGGGGCCGTTGATCGGGCCGGTGCTGGCGGCGCAATTCGGCTTTTTGCCGGGCTTGTTGTGGTTGATCATCGGCGTCTGTTTGGGCGGTGCGGTGCACGATTTTATCGTCCTGACGGCCTCGATGCGCAGCGGCGGCAAATCGCTGGCCGAGATTGCAAGAAGGGAAATTGACAAGGTTACGGGCACCGTGGCGACCTGCGCGATACTGATCATCCTGATCGTGGCGCTCGCCGGTGTAGGTTTGGCCGTGGTCAATGCGCTGGCTGAAAGTCCGTGGGGTTTGTTCACGATTGCAATGACGATCCCGATTGCGCTGTTGATGGGGATGTATATGTACCGCTGGCGCGCCGGTTCGCACCGCGCCATTACCGAAGCGACCGTAGCGGGCGTGATTCTGCTGATCCTGGCCGTCGTTTTGGGCGGAACGGTGCAGCATTCGGCGGCGGGCCAGTATTTTACCTACGGCAAAACGGGCATCACGTTGATGGTGGCGGCGTATGGCTTCGTCGCGTCGGTACTGCCGGTGTGGTTGCTGCTGGCGCCGCGCGATTATCTCAGTTCGTATATGAAGCTCGGTTCGATTGGCTTGCTGGCGTTGGGGATTTTTGCCGTGATGCCGACGCTGAAGATGCCCGCGACGACGGCCTTCGTGAATGGTGGCGGGCCGATCATTCCGGGCAAGGTCTTTCCGTTCGTGTTTATCACGATTGCTTGTGGCGCGATTTCGGGCTTCCACGCGCTGGTTTCGTCGGGCACGACGCCGAAGATGATTGATAAAGAAACGCACGCGCGGGCCGTGGGTTATGGTGCGATGCTGTGCGAATCCATCGTCGGCGTGATGGCGCTGATCGCGGCCAGTTCGATGTTCCCGCACGATTACTTCCAGATCAACGTGCCGGTCGAGGCCTTTGCCAAGCTGAACGCTTCGCTGCGCGCGATGGGCTTCGATCAATCCAACCTGGAAGCGCTGACGCGCGCGGTGGGCGAGGAACGTCTGGCCGGACGCACGGGCGGCGCGGTCAGTCTGGCCGTAGGGATGGCGCAAATCTTTTCGAGCATTCCGGGCTTGGGCGGGCTGATGAGTTATTGGTACCACTTCGCGATTATGTTCGAGGCGCTGTTTATTCTGACCACGGTGGATGCGGGGACGCGGGTGGCGCGCTTTATGATGCAAGAGACGCTGGGCACGGTGAGCAAGAAGTTCGCCCAAACCGACTGGCTGCCAGGCTCGATCATCGCCAGCGTGCTGGCCGTCGTGCCGTGGACGTATCTGATCTTGACCGGTTCGATTGCGACGATCTGGCCACTGTTTGGCATGGCGAATCAGATGCTGGCTTGCGTGGCGCTGTGTGTGGGCACGACCTTTCTGGTCAATCGCGGCAAGGCGCGGTATATGTGGGTGACGACGCTGCCGCTGGCTTTCCTGACGGTGATCGAATTGACAGCGGGCTATCAGAACGTGGTCAACAACTATTGGCCGAAAGGTTTGTATTTGAACACCGGCATCACGGTGGCGTTGATGATCGGCTTGGTGATCGTGATTGCCGGTTCGGCCTTGAAATGGTATCGCGTGGCGATCAAGGGTGAGCCGCATCAAGCGCCGCCGTTGTCCGTCCCGGTTGCGGTCGGGCACGATTAACACATAGAAATGAGTTCCAAACAAGGAAAGAACTGATTGACGCGCGACTGACTACTGCCGGGTGGAACCGCAACGATTCATTGCAAGTTGGACTTGAAATTCCGGTTGATGGAGCGGGCGCAGAACCCTGGAATGGGGTGACGGATTACTGTCTGTACCAACCGAACGGTGAAATCATTGCTGTGGTCGAAGCCAAAAGAACAAGCCGCGACCCGCGCGTCGCAATCAAACAAATCAATGATTATGTAACCGAAATCGAAAAGGGGCAGAGCTTCCGTCCTTTTGCTTTTATGGCGAGTGGCTTGGAAACCTATTTCGAACGACAACTCACGGTATGCTCAGCCGTCGCTTCAGTCGTTGCTATAGAGCATTGCTTTGTCCAGCTTACCCACTGCTTGCTGAGGAAACGCACTCGGTATTTGTTGATCGCTCAGTTGTCTGAATTTCTGATTTCCATAGTTGGCATGGTTCTTGCAGCCTAACAGAGTAGAGAAGTTCCAAGGAGATGAAATTTCGAATGGAAGAAGGAGATAAACGTATGGATCAAGCAACCAAAGCCCATTTGCCAGCCGATAAAGCGGTTGTGGCAGTCTTTTCAGAAAAGAGTTCCGCTGATCGGGCTTACGGCTTACTGAAAGCCTTAGGCTATCCCGAAGATCAGATCAATGTCTTGATGTCGGATGAAACGCACTTGATGTACTTTGAGGCGACACGCCTCAAAGTCGAAGTCGTGGGCGTAGGGATGCGCGAAAAACCCGCGCTTGCCGCCGCCGTTGGTACTGGTACGGGGGCGTTGCTCGGCGCCATGCTTGGCGCGGCGGCAACGCTAGCCTTCCCAAGTGTAGGGTTGGTGATTGTCGGCCCGCTCGCTGCAACCTTGATTGGCGCGGGGTTTGGCGGGGTGACAGGCGGATTGATGGGATCGTTAATCGGCGTGGGCGTTCCTGAATCCCATGCCAAGGCCTACGAGGAAAAGATCAAACAAGGCAAGATCATTCTTGGGGTCAATCCGCGCTCTGCCGCTGAAGAACAAAAAATTATTGATGGCTGGCGGGCGGCGGGTGGCGATTTGATCGTCCAATAGCGGGTGAGCTTCGGCAGTCCAAAAGAGTTGCGGGGCAGCAAGGTTATTGCCGCTCCGCAACTTTGCGATCAAAGCGAACATTCATTTTTAGATTCCGGTGGCGACCTGGAGTTGATTATTGATGGTGGCCACGTCCTTCACCTCGCGGGCAATCCGTAAGGCCAGCGCGCGTTCAGCCCGCGAACCTACCGTGCCGGAAAGTGTGACGCGCCCCTGCTTGCATTCCACTTTGATCGCGCCGACATCCTGGAAATTTTCGCGTTCCGTAAATAATGCAAACCCAATTTGGCGGCTGATTTCGGTATCTTTGGCAGAAATGCCGGGCACTTCCGCTTGCGCTGTTGCCGGATTGCTAACGCTCAACTGATTGGTTACCGCCGCGACATTGGCGAGACTGCGCGCCAACTGCTCCGCGCCGGTTTTTTGCGCCGGTGTCTCCACCTGGCCGGTCAAGGTCACCGTGCGATTTTGCACGCTGACTTGAATGGGTTTGCCGGCCAGTTCCGGGCTGGTCGCCAAGCGTTCGCGTAAATCCGCCTGTATTTCCAGATCGGCGATGCGTCCACTCTCGCGTAAACTAACTTCGGAAGGTTTGACGGTCGGCTCAACTTGGAGTTGATTGAGAACTTGTTTGACACCAGTGGTGTCTTGCGCCACGTTTTCAGCCAGTTCCTTATCAATTTCGCTTGGCACTCGCCCTGTCAACGTCACCACCGCAGCTTGCGTCGTTACCCCAATGTCATAGGCCGAAAGCCGCTTGGACAAGGCAAAAGCCGACGCGACTTTGCCTGTTGTCGTAGCGTCAGAGGCCTGTTGCAACACTTCGCCAGCCGCGCGTGGCACGGGCGAGTGCGGGTAGAAATAGAAATACAGCAACGCGCTCGCCAGGATGACGAGCGTGCCCGCTGCCACAAGTTTGCGTCCCAGTTTGTTCTTTTCAGTTTTCATAACGGCCTCGTGCGGCAAATCCGCAAAATGAAATCGGACCACGTTTGCTTGCGCAATCGAGACAACATGGCGCGCCGGTCATGGAGAGGAGATGCCGGCATCTCCTCTCCATGACCGGCGCGTGACTGTCCCAAGGTTGCGTGTGTTAATTTTGGCAGGGACGTTTTGATGGACAGCAAATGGTCATTGCGGGACAAGCGTTGCCACGGCTACCACAGCTTTCTCGCATTCAGGATGACCGCAACCGCAAGCAAGTGTCGGCGCTTGCGGATCGTAAATCGCCCTGGCGCAATAATCGCTGCAATAACCTTTATCCGCCACGGCTGGGCACTGACAGTTCAGGTGCGCACAGATTTCTGTTGGTTGTGTCATCGTCTTTCCCTTTACGTTGAGATCGCCGCAGTATTGCCAGCCAGGTCAACACATCAATCGCGCCAAGTCGCCGCGTAATTCCATCTCGCGGATGCGCGCATTTTTCAATAAAGCATCTTTTTGCGTGAGGGCCTGCTGCATAGTGATCAAGGCCCGCCGCAAAGCAACGTTTTCTTCTTCGAGCAAGGTCTCCTGTTCGGCACGTGCCTGGCTCGGCTCCTTCCGTACAAATTCAAGCACGTCACCGCTCGGCGCTGCGCCTGCTTCTGCTGGCGGCATGGCGGCGGGCGTGGAATGAATCAATTGAATCGCTGTACTCATAATTCACCTCCCTGACCTTATCTTCGTCTCCGGATGTTTTGTCCTTCAGCGATTGCCTGGTATCTACGGGGCAGCGGCAGTTCGTCTGAGTGTGATTGCTGGTAAGTGGGAACCCAAAGACAACCGTGCTATGGGATGCTGTTAGCACGGTTGTCGGCGGCGTCTTGATGGCCTCCGATACGACCGGAGAATAACGCCGCAAATTGCTGCTGCGGGGTAAGCCGCGCGGCTGTCTGATGCTCTTTCACCCAAGCCCGCGCCGTTTTCACCGCAGTGCGAAGGCTGGCGGCTTGCACACGCTGGGCAGATTGCGCCTGTTTGGTTCGCTGGTTGCTCTGTGCTCCGAGTTTTATCAATCTGGCTTTATGCATAGTGTCCTCCTTGCTCACTGTCTTGATTCACTGTCTCAAGCGTTGCGCTTACGGCAACGCCTTCCTAATGAGCAACCACTGTTCCACAAGTGTTTTCCGGCGTTCCGCAGCGTTTCGCGGGAAAAGTGAATACTTTTCTTGCAGCTTGGTGAATTGCCGAAGTACAGGCTTGTTTTATGAGAGTCGTGGCCCTTGCAAACAGCGGCTGGGCTTCAAAACGGCTGCAAACAGAACTGCCGCAGGACGCCTGTGAGAAGACTTCTTTGGGGGAGTTCCAGTTTGGAGTTCTATTTTGACGAAGTGCGCCATAGCTAGCCTGAACGTTGCTGGGCCTCGTTACACTTCATCAAATTGAAATTGCGCTACTGACTTGTCCGCGCAAATAGCTTGGGCGGGTCAACTCGCGTTGCCCGCCCGCTGTTTTGGTAAATTGACGTCAATCCTTATTGCTCAGCTTTGCTAGCAGAATAGCGTCCCAACGTACTCGGAAAAGGCAATACGGAACTAGGCGCATTGATCTTGCCAGCCAGCACTTCTTTGGCTGTGATGCCTGCGCCATACACATCCGACATATCGTCTTTGTCAGGATTGATCACCACGCCTTTGAGTTCCAGCCCGGCGAATAACCCTTTGCTACGCGAATAGGAAAGGATTTGCGCGTCGAGCTTGAGATCGGTTTCCGCACCGGCTTGACGGCCGACCGGCCCTGCCGCCACTGAAGCGTCTGCGCCCAGCGTGAACTTGTCGGAAAGCAAACTATTGATGCCGTCCCGATTCATAAACAACAGGACAAAGTCGGTTGATTGGGCGCCGATTTGCAAGCCAACACTACCGCCGCCTAAATTGAGATAGATCGGGGCGCTCCAACCCGCTGTTGTGCGGCAACTCGCCACCCCGCGTCCGCCGCGCCCGCCGACAATAAAGCCAGCCTTGATGACATTCGGGAAGACCGCCACACAAGCAGCTTTGTCGAGCAAATCGCGCGGCACTTCTTTGTCCGGCGTGTCCATGATTTCGCGAAAGACCGTCGCGGCCTTCTTTGACTGGTTGGATTCATCTTTGAGTTGTTTCGATTGCGCTTGCGCCGTGGCGGTCAGTCCCCAAGCAAGACAGAACGCCAGCGCGCCATGCATCCAGGTAGTTTTCATCTCATCTCCTTTTAAGTGAATGTTCATTGTGTCACTACACGCCGTTCAGGGTTCGACTGCTAAATGGCCGCCCGCCGCCCCGTGATGATGTTGATGAGCAGTACGACCAACGCAACCACCAGCAGCAAATGAATAAAGCCGCCCAGCGTGTATGAACTGACAATCCCCAACAACCAAGCGATCAGCAAAATTACGAAAATCGTCCAAAGCATTTTGTTCTCCTTTCCAGCGAACGTGTGGCTCCTGAGTTATTCGTTCAAGCCAAACCAAACCGCGTTGCCCGCGTCCTGCATCGCTAAAACGGCACGCGGTTTGGTAGGCAAGAACGTCCTGTTTACTCAAAGCCACCCAAGCATGACTTACTCCTCGGCAAGGAGATGCTTCGCTCGTTTCCTGCTTTGCCTCTCCCGTTTACCTTTGATCTAAAGCCACACTTGCTTATTCAAGGCCGCCTCTTGTTGGGCAGCCAGTTGCACCCAGTGCAAAGTCCAGGCCACACGCTATCGTGCCCTTTACCCCTCTAAAGACAGGGGCAAATCAAGGTAAACCCCAAAGCGCGTGGCGGCATGTCTTCACGCTGTACAACAACGTAAACGGTTGGCGCACTGCTAAAATGCAGACCGTAAGATGGCAGTGCAGTGTGCGAGATGGCTTTGGCGGCGAGCGAATGGGCTTTGTTCAGACGTGTGGCCGGGGCTAAGCTGGCTCATGACACGCGCGTTCGGCGCGGGCAAAAGTTCAAGAGTTCTTCGCGCTGCACGACTTTATTGGCAGGAGACAAGATGCACGCCCCGGTTGAGCACACTATTCTGTTGATTGACGATTCGGCGGAAGACCGCGCCGCTTGGCAACGCCACTTGGGTGCGGGTCAACAGTCACGCTATCACATTCGCGAGGCCGAAACGGGCCGTCAAGGGCTGGAACTTTGGCGCAGCGCCAAACCGGACTGTGTGCTGATCGCCGCGCGGCTGCCGGACCTGAGCGGGCTGGAAGTGATCGAGCAGGCGGCGCAAGAACCGCAGTTGCGTTATACGGCGGTGGTGATGTTGACGGCCTCCGATTATCCCAGCACGGCCGTGCAGGCGTTACGCAGCGGCGCTTCCGATTGCCTGGATAAAGCGCTAGTCAGTCCGGAACAACTACGGCAGGCGGTTCAGCATGCGCTTGAAAAGGCCGCGCTCCGCCGTGAATTAGAGGAAGAGCGCGAACGGTACCGGGCGTTGACCGAAGCTTCTTCGGTGGCGGTGTGGACGATTGATGAAAGCGGGCCGAAAGAAAAGGACTGGGCGATGTGGGAAAAGCTCACCGGCCAGTCGCTGGAAGAAGCGCGAGCAAGCAGTTGGTTGAGTAAGATTCATCCCAAGGATCGGAAAAAGCTGCTGACCGCCTTTGCCGCGCCTGACGCCAAAGAAGCGCCGTTCAAAGTGGAGTTCCGCATTCTGCATTGCAGCGGCCAATACCGGTATTACGTGTTGCGTTGCGTGCCGTTGAAAAATGCCGACGGCAGTTTCCGCGAATGGGTCAGTTCTCTCAGCGACATCCACGACCGCAAACAGGCCGAACAGCAATTGCTCGAAAACCAGCATTTCATTCAAAGCATCCTCAATACCGCGCCCGTGGCCATTTATCTGCAAGACCTCCAAGCGCGCAAGCCGGTCTACCTCTCGACCCGTGTGGAAGAGATGCTCGGCTATTCCATCCAGGAACTGGAAACGATGGGGCCAGAGCGGGTCGAGCGTTTGGTGCACCGCGAAGATCAAGCAAATATCCACGATTACTTTGAGCGGCTACGGCAAGCTGACGATGAGGCGCTGCTTGAATTGCAGTACCGGGTGCAGCACAAGCACGGTTACTGGCTGTATTTGCAACGCTGCGACAAAGTGTTTGAGCGGTTGCCGAATGGTGTCCCCAAAACGATTATCGGTGCGGTGCTCGACATTACCCGCAGCAAGCAGATTGAACAGCAACTGGAAGAATCCCTCGGGCACGCCCAGCAAGCCCGCGCCGAAGCCGAAGCCGCCAACCGCACGAAAGATGAGTTTCTGGCCGTCGTCTCGCACGAGTTGCGTGCGCCGCTCAATGCCATGCTGGGCTGGGCCCGCCTGCTCAGCCAGCAATCCCCGCCGGAACCGAAGACGCTGACCAAAGCAATTGAAGTCATCTCCCGGAATGCCAGTGTGCAACGGCGTTTGATCGAAGACTTGCTCGATGCCTCGCGTATCGTGACAGGCAAACTCAAGCTGGATTTGCGCACCGTTGAATTGCCCGCCGTCGCACAAGCGGCGCTTGATGTCGTGCGTGCAACAGCCGAGGCCAAAATGATTACCCTGCAAGCCGCGTTCGACCGCGAACTCAGACCGATCACCGGCGACCCGGATCGCTTACAGCAAGTCATCTGGAATCTGCTCGCCAACGCGATCAAATTTACGCCGGAAGGCGGGCGTGTCGAATTGCGTCTCGAACAGGCCCCCGATCACGCGCGCGTGGTCGTGCGCGATAACGGCCACGGGATCGCGCCAGAGTTTCTGCCCTACGTCTTTGAGCAGTTCCGGCAAGCCGATAGTTCGAGCACGCGCCGCCATAGCGGCTTAGGTTTAGGGTTAGCGTTAGTACGGCATTTGGTCGAAGCGCATGGCGGCGGAATACAGATCGAGAGTGAAGGGGAAGGCTACGGCACAACGGTTACGGTGGAATTTCCCTTACAACTCGTGCAGATCGAAACGCGCTCGCCCATCTCTGCGCCGCTGGCGCAATTCGCAGCCCTAACGCTTGCCAACACGGCCTTCGACGAATTGCCCTCGCTCGCGGGCGCTGCTGTACTGGTGGTGGATGACGAGGAAGAGACGCGCGAAGTCATACGGTTGATTTTGGAACGCTGTGGCGCCCACGTTGTCACGGTCGCTACCTCAAACGCGGCTTTCGAGTTGCTCGCCGACGACACTGCAACGGTGCCCGATCTCTTGATCTGCGACCTCGCCTTGCCGCAAGAGGATGGATATTCGTTTATTCGCCAAGTGCGCGCGTGGGAAACGGCGCGCGGGCTGAATTCGGCGGAAGGCTTGCCCGTCATTGCGGTCATCGTCCAGGCGCGCACCGAAGAGCGGTTGCGCGCGTTGACCGCAGGTTTTCAAATGCACATCGCCAAACCTGTCGAACCGGCGGAACTGATATTGGTCGCGGCCAGTTTGCTGAAAAAAAACCGCTCACCGGCGTTGAGCCGGGACTGGCAAGCAAGGATAACTCGCTCCTTTTCCCAGGCGGCTGAGGGGGCAAGCAAGGCGGCAGAAAGCCAAGCGTCACCGACACGGATGCTCAGGCTTGCTCATCATGGTGTTCATCATTTTCACCCAGCAGCTTGTATTTTTTGATAATGCTGTAAAGGCGAGGGCGATAGATGCCGAGCAAATTTGCCGCCGCCTGTTTATTTCCGCGCGTGCGTTCGAGCGCGGCATTTACCAGCGGGCCTTCCAATTGTGCAAACAAATCCAGGGCTTCGCCATGGACTTCCGGCAAGGGCGCGCGGCTGACGATGATGCGGCATAAATCAAGTAGCTCCATTTCGGCGGGCGCGGGCGCGACAGCCGTGCCCGCGCCATTGGCTGTTGCGGTTGCCGCCCGCGCCACTGCTGGCGTTGACCACCCTGGCGGCGCGGGCAACGGTGCGACTGGCAGCGTTGAGGACGCGGCGATCGTTTGATCGAAAGGCAGATTCTCGCGTTCAATTGCCTCACCTTTGCATAGCAGCACAGCGCGTTCGATCACGTTTTGCAGTTCGCGCACATTGCCCGGCCAGGTATGCCCAAAGAGCGCGGCGTAAGCCTGCTGCGAAAACCCGCACGCCGGACGGCCGTACCGTTTCGCATACATCTGCAAAAAATGCTGGGCGAGGCGTTGGATGTCCTCGGCACGTTCGCGCAGGGGTGGCACGCGGATGAGAATTGTGTTGATGCGGTAATAAAGGTCTTCGCGCAAGCCGCCTTCGCTGACGGCTTGCAGTGGGTCGCGATTGGTGGCGGCAATCAAGCGAAAATCGGCGGCATGCGGTTTCTCACTGCCGACGCGGTAATAAACACGTTCCTGCAATACGCGCAAAAGCTTGGGCTGCAATTCCAACGGCATCTCGCCGATCTCATCCAGGAAGAGGCTGCCGCCATTTGATTGGCCGATCAAACCGTTCTTTTCGCCGGTCGCACCAGTGAACGCGCCTTTGGTGTGGCCGAAGAGTTCCGATTCGATCAACTCTTTTGGCAAAGCGGAACAATTGACTTTCACCAGCGGCTTTTTCCGGCGCAAGCTGCGTTCGTGTACGGCGTTGGCGATCAATTCCTTGCCGGTGCCGGTTTCGCCGCTGATGAACACGTTGGCGTCGGATTCTGCGATGCTGTCAATCAGTTCATACAGGTCTTGCATCGCCTTGCTGGAACCGACCAGATCGTAATATGCCTCGCGGTTGCCCCAGCGATCCTCGATCTGTTTGAGTTTGACCGCCCGGCGTCCGAATTCCAGCCCACGCCCGATCAAAAGCAATAAATTTGAAAAATCCACCGGCTTATCCACAAAGTAAAAAGCCCCTTGCTCCGTGGCTTCGCGGGCTTTGGCCTCCGAACCGTGGCCGGAAATCATAATGACCGGCAGATGCGGTACCGACTCTTTCAGCCGTTTAACCAGTTCGAGGCCATCCAATTCAGGCATCTGCAAATCGGTGAGCACCAGATCGAAAGCGTCCTCTTCCGCCAGCCGTGCGCCTTCCAGGCTGCTCGCGGTCGTGACCACTTCATAGCCTTCTGATTTCAGGTGAAACTCGGTGATTTCGAGCACCGTGGGATCGTCATCAATGACCAGAATCCTGACGTTGTTTTCCAGTTCTGTTTGTTTATTCATGTGCTTGCCTTGCTAAAAACGCTCTCTGCTTTGTGCCTCTCTTATTGCAAATTCCGCCGCGCCAAATTGGCGATGACCAACGCCAACTCCGCCGCTTCCACCGGTTTTGGCACGTGCATTTGAAAACCGGCCGTCAGCGCGCGCACGCGATCACCGCTGCGTCCAAACGCGGTCAACGCCACGGCGGGAATGCTTCCGCCGTGCGTTGCGGGCAACGCCCGTACTTGACGGATCAGCGCATAACCGTCTTCGCCTGGCATGGCGATGTCGGAAACAATGACATCCGGGCGTTCAGGCGGTTTGACTTTGCGCAGTAAATCAAGCGCCTCGGCGGCTGAGTTGACCGACAATACGTCCGCGCCGTAATGCTCCAGGACGGCGGTGACCACCTCCCGCGCATCTGGTTCGTCGTCCACGACGAGAATCGTCAGCCCGGCCAGCAACATCCGCTTGTCGGTCTTAATGCCTTTCAGTGCCAGCATTTCCTGGGTCGTCCCCGCAGTTTGTGCGCGCACGGCACGCACCGGCAACATGACCGTGAATGTCGCGCCCTGGCCTGTGCCTGCGCTCTCTGCCTGGACGGTGCCGCCGTGCAATTCGACCAGTTGTTTGACGAGCGCCAGCCCCAACCCCAGCCCGCTGTGGCGGCGCGTGTTCGAGCTGTCGGCTTGCCGGAAGCGCTCAAAAACATACGGCAGAAACTCCGGCACGATGCCTTTGCCGGTGTCGCGCACGGTGATTTGCACATGCGGGTCGGCCCGTTCCAGCTTGATCTCGACCACGCCGTTATTGGGTGTGAACTTGATCGCATTGGAAAGCAGATTCCAGAAAACTTGCTGCAAGCGATCCGGGTCGCCCGTGATGATGTCGTCTTTGGCGCGAAGCTGCACCCGCAAGTCAATGGCTTTGGCCTCGGCTGCCGGACGCATGACATCGAGCGCGGCATTGATGACATCGCTCAAATCCACCGGGCGGACTTCGAGCCGTAGTTTGCCGCTGACGGCTCGTGCCATATCGAGCAGGTCTTCGATCAGTTGGGTTTGCGTGCGGGCGCTGCGTTCGATGGTTTCCAACGCGCGTCGTCGCACCTCGTCATCTACCGCTTTGTTCAGCAGCGCGCTCGTCCAGCCCAGAATGGCATTGAGCGGAGCGCGCAATTCGTGCGAAACCAAAGCCAGAAAGCCGTCTTTGGCCTGGTTGGCGGCTTCGGCCTGCTGCCGGGCCTTTTGCGCCGCTTCATAGAGGCGCGCATTTTCGACGGCCACGGCCAGTTGATTGGCGATGGCTTCCATCAACTCCTGATTCATTTCATTGACGGCGCCCAACGGATCGAACGGGCCGACCACCAATAACCCGCTGACCGTCTTTTTGGCTTTCAATGGCACAAACATGAAAATTAGGCCTGCAAGATAGGGTTCGGCGCGCTTCGTCGGAGCCGCGCTAGGCAAGGCCTCGCCAGGCGTCGCGAACAAGGCTGGACTCAGCGGATGCAGCGCTACTTCTCCTTGGCGGCAAATCTCAGCCAACTGGCTTTGGGCCAAATTGGTAGTCGCCAAGTCCCGCAACATTGATTTCGGCAAGTGGCGGTGCGCTCTGAGTACCAGCCCTTCTTCTTCTTGCAAAAAAATGGCGGCCACTTCGACATTGAGCGTCGCTTGCAACTTTTTTGGCGCGGCTTGCAGAATCTCATCCAGGTCGAGCGATTGGCTAATCGTCACTGCAATATCGTGTAACACGCTGAGGCGGTTGCTCGTGGATTTCAGGTCTTTTTCGCGCGCATGCAAATGGCGGTTGAGTTGCACGTATTGCTCGCATGTGGACAGCCATAAATCGAGAATCTGGCGACGTTCCGCCGTAATCAGGTGGCGTTTCCCATTGAATTCCAATTCGAGTCCGGCTGGTGATTTGCCCTGCTCGCACAAAGGGCGATTCGCCAGCAAGTAATTGATCCGCGCCAGCAAATAAGCAGGCTCATAGGGTTTCGTAATGAAATTGTCCGCGCCGCATTCCAACCCGCGCAACACCTCCATGCCGTCAGTCAACACTGTCAGCAGAATCAGCGGAATGTGGTTGAGGTTTTCATCGGCTTTGATTTGCCGCGCCAGTTCAAAGCCATCCAGTTCAGGCAGGGCGACCTCGGCGACAATCAGCGCCGGACGGTGTGCGCGCAACAGCTCCAACGCCTGTTTGCCGTTCTCTGCAAGCAACCATGAAAAACCAGCTTCTTCCAAGTGGAAACACAGCATTTGGGCCTGCATCCGGCTATCTTCAACAACCAGAATCAGCCGTTCCGTATTTCCTGTTAGGGGATTCGACATCGCTGCAAATTCCTTTCCTCAACTCACTGTAATGCGCACTCGCGTGACAATTTGCCACTGATCTTCTCGCTTGTGGTGTATTCAGGTAAAACATCCAGGCAACTTTCACCACCACGTTGGATCGGTCGTTTGTGTTCAAAATCAGTACGACATTGTCTGCGCCAAGTACGATTACGCTAACCAAATACCCCATCGCAAGCTTTGTACCCATGGTTTTAATAATAACCACTTGCCTATCTGTGACGGCGGCAACCGCACTCTGCCCGGCATTAAAAGCGCTTGCGTGCATACAGCAAGGTAGCAACGCGCAACCGGAGAATTTAGAAAAACGATATGGTTGGTCAGCGCTCGAGCCAGACCTGCTGTCGTCTGACCTGCGCTCACTTCAGCGAACAGGCATTACGCCAAGCCTTTTGGGGGTTTTCTGGCCGGAGAATTGCCATGTAACGGATTGTCAAGTTGAGTTAGGCCGTTTGATGCGGAGGGAAATTATTATGCCAAGCGGCGACAAATCAAAATACACCGACAAGCAGAAGCGGCAAGCGGAGCACATTGAGGAGGGATACCGGGAACGTGGTGTTCCGGAAGGGGAGGCTGAAGCCCGTGTCTGGGCTAGCGTCAATAAAATCCACGGAGGAGGCAAAAGGGCGGTTCCGGGCGCGGTAAGGCCGTCAACAAAGAGCCAGCGAAAAAAGGAGGGCGAAGCGGCGGTGCTAGTGCCGCGCGCCGCCCCGCTGCGGCGCGTAGTGCTTCGGCGAAAAAAGCCGCCCGGACACGCGCCCGTAATGCTGGAACGAAGTGATCATGCAGCAGGAAAAGTATAAATATCGGTTGGAGCGAGACCCGCTCGGCCAGGTGCGTGTTCCGTCGGAAGCCCTCTACGGCGTGCAGACCCAGCGGGCGTTGAACAATTTCCCGATCAGTCGCTTGCGCATCCACCACGCTTTGATTACGGCGCTGGCAGAGATCAAACAGGCCGCCGCTGAAGCCAATATCCAAACTGGACGCCACTCCGCCACGCTGGGCGAAGCTGTGATCCTGGCCGCAAAGGAAGTGATCGCCGGTCAGTGGCGGGAGCAGTTTTGCCTGGATGTCTTTCAGGCGGGCGCCGGAACTTCTTACAACATGAATGTCAATGAAGTGATCGCGAATCGCGCGCTCGAATTGCTAGGATTCGAGCGCGGCGCTTATGCGCAGCTTCATCCGAATGACCACGTCAATCAGTCGCAGTCTACGAATGACGTCATGCCGACGGCGATGCGGATTGCCGCGTTGCGATTGCTGCACGAACTGGCGCCGGTGCTAGCTGGGCTTAGCGAATCATTCGATACAAAGGCACTGGAATTTTCCGGCGTCACCAAATCAGGCCGCACGCATTTGCACGACGCTACGCCAATGACGCTCGGTCAGGAATTCGCCGGGTATGCGGAAAATCTGGCGCGTGCACTCAGGCGGTTGCAGGTAGTGGAAGATTCATTGTTGGAGGTTCCGCTCGGCGGAACTGCCATCGGCACCGGCATCAATACGCATGCTGATTATGCGCGGCTGGCAGTCACATGCCTGAGTCGAATCACAGGCTTAGCCCTACGCGAAGCACCCAACCGGATTCAATCCCAACATAGCCTCGGAGATTTTCTTGCGCTCTCCGCCGCGTTGCGTGGTTACGCGGTGGAGTTGAACAAGATTGCGAATGATTTGCGGCTACTCAGTTCCGGGCCGCATACCGGGCTTGATGAAATCGAATTGCCAGCCGTGCAGCCAGGGTCTTCGATTATGCCCGGCAAGGTCAATCCAGTGATGGCTGAAATGGTCAATATGGTCTGCTTCCACGTGATTGGTCATGATCTTGCCATCACCTTGTGCGCGGAGGCTGGGCAGCTTGAGTTGAATGTGATGATGCCTTACGTGGCTTATGCTCTGCTCGAAGCGCTCGAAATCATGAAGAATGCGGCGCAGGCGTTCGATGAAAAATGCGTCCGGGGGATCCGTGCGCATCCGGAGCGTTGCCGGGAGTATGCCGAACGGAGCGTCGGACGGGCTACTTCACTCAACCAAACACTCGGTTTTATGGGTGCCGCTGAAATCGCGCAACGCGCCATTGAAACTGGCAAGAGTATTGACGAGCTGCTTCGTGAACGCTAACAGATTTTGTCAGTACGCTGATGAGGATGAGTAAGAACATGTTACCCGGAGCAGCGGAGTATCATTGAAGAGCCGTCATACACGCTCAAGCGCTGCAAACGGAAGCCGCTCGCAGACCTGGGCTAGCCGCAACTCCGCTTCAGCCTCATTCATACAAATACGGCTGCCTGTGAATATGTCGCGATAGCAACCCCGCAGCTCAGCGTGCATTTGGATGGCAGTATCGTCCCAGACGCGGCTGCCTGTGGGCGCTTCGGCCTCTGCCAGCAGTGAGAGGAAAAAGCGCGTTGCCACAACGATCACGGTCTGCTGCTTGTGGCGGCGCGCAAAACTGACGACGTGACGCGCCCGTGCGCCCATGCTTTGCAGCGGCAAGTATTGGCCGCATTCAAATACCTCGCGGTGTTTACGTCGAAAATTGAGCGCTTGGCTTGTCACAAATAGCTTAATCCTTCCGTCCATGAGATTCCGCAGCAATTCTTCCGCGAACATTGGCGCGTCCGGCTCATTGGTCGGGCGCAGTGAAATAAGAAGCTGCTGGCGCCTGGCGTAATCAACGGGCTGGCGGTTATCCGGATCAACCAGACTGAAATCCCAAAGTTCCGTGCCTTGATAAAAATCAGGCACGCCGGGTACCGTCAGCTTGAGCAGCGTCTGCGAAAGCGAGTTGAAAGCGCCCGCCCGCGCCAGCGGCGCTTGAAATTCCTGGAAGGCCGGCAGGAATGGACCGTCTGGCATCAGAATGCGTGTCGTGAAATCGCGCATGGCCTGTTCGTAGTCCTCGTTTGGACTGAGCCAACTTGAGTGTCGTTTGGCTTCCCGCAGAGCCTTGACCATGTATTCCTGCATCCGTTGCAGAAAGGATTGGCGCGCCGTGTCATCCTCGAATTGGAATGGAAAGGCGCCGACCAGCGTTTGATAGAGCAGATACTCATCGCGGGCGTCCGGTGCAGGCAAATCGTTTACGTCCGTTTTGAATTTCCGGTTAAGGCGTTGCCACAGGCGCAGGGCGCGATCCCAGCGCGCCGGTATTTCAGATAGGACATTAAGCCGCGCGCGGACGTCTTCGCTGCGTTTGGTGTCGTGGGTTGAGGTGGCGAGCAGCGTATGTGGCCACTCAGCCAAGCGTTGCTGATTCGCCGCATGAAAGGCGGTGGGAGAAAGCCCAAAGCGCGCGGGATGGCTACCGACTTCGCATAACGAGGCCAACGGGTAATAACGGTAAAACGCCGTATCCTCGACCCCTTTCGCCGTGACCGGGCCGGTTAGTTGCTGAAAGCGCATGACGAAATTGCGCCGCTCTAAACGCTGCTCCGCCGCAAGGTCGCCCGGTTCTTCCAGCAACAACAGCGAGCGGATGAAGTCGAAAATCGTTTTGCTGAGCGCTGGGTTACGAAGCTGCGCGCGTCGCACGGCAATTTGGATGGAACGCCGATCTTCTGCGCTGATTTCAGGGGTGCCGATTTGGGGCTGGGATTCATTTTTCCGAGGGTGAATGTAACTGCGATAAACCGGAAAGCACGCAATTACCTCACCGAGCGCCTGGTGTAGGCTATTGAGAGTGAAATCGCGTGAGTACCGGTGCTGTTCAGCGATGCGCTCCAGACTGCGTGCCAGCACATGCAATTCGCCGGACATGGCGGCGCGCAAGATCAGCTTTTTGCCCGCATAGGCCACCTCTTCAAAGCCCAAGGTTTCACCGGAAACTCGTTGCCAGATTTGTTGAAAAGCCGCTTGGCCACGTTCATCTACGAACAAGCCATTCAGCAGGTTGAGAAACTCGTAGCCCGTCGTGCCGTGGGCCGCCCAGCGCGCGCGTAGCCGTTCGTCGCGTCCCAAAATCTTTTCGACCACAACGTAGCATCTTTGCTGAGTCCTGGTTTGCTGGCCAGTGGTTTGCTGAGTGGCACTGGAGCCGCCTGCCGAGCGCAGCGCGCGCTGGCAGATGCGCCGCAATTGTTCCAGATAACGTTCGGGGTAGAGCAGCCCGTCAATATGATCAATGCGCAGGCCCGTGATAACGCCTTCGCGCAATAAACGAAACACCAGCCGATGCACAGCGGTGAAAACCTTTGGCTCTTCGACGCGGATGGCGGCCAGTTCGTTGACATCGAAGAAGCGGCGGTAATTGATCTCATCGGCAGCTACGCGCCAGAAAGACAACCGATAAGCCTGGGCAGCCAGCAATTTCTCCAATTGATCGAAACTGTGTTGCTCGCCTTTCACTCCGTTGAAGCTCCGCACGACACGCCTGAGTGCGCGCCGTATCTCGCGGCTGGAATTGACCAACGCGGAAAGCCGGCGTTTGACGCTTTCCTTTTCGCGGCGGCGTTGTTTCACCTTCTCTGGATTGAGTTCCTCGCGCGGTGGCAGATGCTCAAGCGCGAACATGATGCTTTCGAGTTCGGCTCGCTGTAACTGAGCCTCTTCGGTCTTTAGGGTGATTGATTCCAATAACGCTTTGAGAATCAAAATCGAGGAGCGTGGCGCGATAGGCAGCCTGGTTTCGTAATACTGAACAAAGAACCCGCCGCGCTGATAGCTCAGGCGCAGTTCCTGGTTTTCCAGCACCCGGCCATATTGATCCCCCAAGATCGGCAGCAAGACTTTGTTCTTCAGATTCTCTTTGGGTGGTTGCCAGTCAATATCGAAGAACGCGGCATACGGCGAGCTAGGACCATTCTCCAGCAGGTCATTCCACCATTCGTTGCCGGTTCCGGCAATACACATATGATTGGGCACAACATCGAGCAGCATCCCCATTCCACGCTCCCTGAGCGCCGCTGCCAACTCCTGCAAGTTCTCCTCAGTTCCCAGCTCAGGATTGAGCTGGGTGGGGTCAGTCACGTCATAGCCGTGCAAGCTGCCAGGGCGGGCCACAAACAAGGGCGAAGCGTAATAATGGCTGATGCCGAGCGCATCCAGGTACCCGACGAGATTGGCTGCTTGTGGCAACGTGAATTGAGCATGAAATTGCAGGCGGTAAGTGGCCAAGGGAATACGCGCGTCAACTTGGGTCACGGATTTCGTCATTTCATCTCATTGCAATCACTGCACGCCGAACAGACACACTGTATCGCCACGCGACATAGGCCATCCTTACAGAGCTTTGTTTCACTGGATGGCAAGTGGCGCGCCACCGTTTTAATACCGGGGTCGGCCCGCTGTAATTGAATAAGAGCAGTCCAGGAGATTGCGCGGAGTGGCTGTGTGCACGGTTCCAGTCCGATTTTGCGATAAAGCTGGCGCGTAAATTGCACGATGGGGACTGGCTTGACTCGTTCTTCAACAGCATCCTGGAGGAACCCTGTGTCGTCGCAAGTCGAGCTGATTACTAGAGTTGTTGCGACCTTTGGAAACAACAACTTAGCAAATTGGCGACGGGGACACTGAAACCCAGTGGGCGACCATCATTCTCCATTCTATATTCTCCATTCTCTTGCAGAGGCCGTCTTGATTGAGGTTTACCACTGCCCAGGAATGGGCAACAAGTCTACTGTAGTGCCATTTGGCTGGTAGTAAGTAACTCATTATTTTGAAGAGGTGTAACGATGAGAGCTAAGACGAAGCAGAAAGAATTGCATGAAGAAGGGCAAGCCTACGATCACAATACTGCGGCGGCGCCAGACTTTCAGGAACAAATCCGCCAGCGTGCTTACGCCCTGTTTCAGCAGCGCGGCAGCGACGGTGGTGACGCCCTCAGTGATTGGTATCGAGCCGAGGCGGAAATCCGGGCGGCATTAGGCGCGTCTGAGGTTAACAACTTTTCCCAAACCAAAAACAAGGCTGGCAGCCGAAGGCTTACTACCTGGGCTTTTTAACGCTGAATACCGGGATGAAAAACAATCGCAGTCTGCCCATCGGCGCGGAGGTATTGGAAAATGGCGACGTCCATTTTCGCGTGTGGGCACCACAGCACCGAAAAGTGGAAGTCGTTTTTGACGGCCTCGAAAACTTAAACTTCCCGCTGCAAGCGGAAGCGTCAGGTTACTTTGCTGGGGCGACGCGAAAGGCGAGCGCGGGAGCGTGTTACCGGTTCCGCCTCGATGAAGAGGAACGGCTTTATCCTGATCCCGCTTCGCGATTTCAGCCGGACGGGCCGCATGGTCCTTCGCAGGTGGTGCATCCGCGTGACTTTCCTTGGACAGATCAAGCCTGGCGAGGCGTGAAGCTCAAAGGTCAGATGATATACGAAATGCATATCGGGACTTTTACGCGCGCAGGCACTTGGGCGGCGGCGCAAGCGGAGTTGGCGGAGTTGGCGGAGTTGGGGGTGACGGTGTTAGAGGTAATGCCGGTGGCCGATTTTGCGGGCCGTTTCGGTTGGGGCTATGACGGCGTGAATCTGTTCGCGCCGTCACGTTTGTATGGCCAGCCGGATGATTTTCGCCGGTTTATTGATCACGCACACGCGCTCGGCCTCGGTGTGATTCTGGATGTTGTTTATAACCACTTGGGGCCGGACGGGAATTACCTCAAGAGATTTGCCGAGGATTACTTTTCGACCAAGCATAAGACCGAATGGGGGGAGGCGCTCAATTATGACGGCCCCAACAGCCAACCGGTGCGCGAATACATTCTCACCAATGCTGCGTATTGGATTACGGAATATCACCTGGATGGTCTGCGCCTCGATGCCACACAAAGCCTTTACGACGATTCGGCTGAGCACATTCTGGCGGCGTTGACGCGCACGGTACGCGCGGCGGCAAAGGGGCGAGAGACGCTCATCGTCGGCGAAAATGAGCCGCAACACATGCGCTTGGTGCATCCCGCCGAGCGCGGTGGCTACGGACTCGACGCGCTTTGGAATGATGATTTCCATCACAGTGCGATGGTGGCAATGACCGGACGCACCGAAGCCTATTACACCGATTATTGCGGCAAACCGCAGGAATTCATCTCCGCCGCCAAATATGGCTTTCTCTATCAAGGCCAATGGTATCGTTGGCAACAGCGGCGGCGCGGGTCGTCCGATTTGCGCCAGTCTCCGGCGGCCTTCATCACCTTCCTGCAAAATCACGATCAAGTCGCCAATTCAGGCCGTGGCGAACGTTGCCATCGGCTGACAAGCCCAGGACGGTATCGCGCGCTGACGGCCCTGCTTTTGCTGGGGCCTGGCACGCCCATGCTCTTTCAAGGGCAGGAGTTCGCTTCGTCGAGCCCTTTTTATTACTTTGCTGATTTTGAGGGCGAACTAAAACGCTTGGTCAGAGAAGGGCGCGCAGCCGCGCTCGCCCAATTTCGCGGCCTGGCCACGCCAGAGATGCAGGCGGCGCTGGCCGATCCGGGTGACCTCGCTACGTTTGAACGCTCCAAACTTGATTTTGCCGAGCGCGAACGCCACGCCCACGTGTATCAATTGCACCGCGAGTTGTTGCAATTGCGCCGTAACGAAGCGGTTTTTCGCGCGCAGCAACCAGACGCGCTGGATGGTGCGGTGCTGGGCGCTGAAGCTTTTGTGCTGCGCTTTTTTGGTGACGATTTGGAAGGGCACGCCGATCGCTTGTTGTTGATCAATCTGGGTGTTGATCTGGTGCTGAGCCCCGCGCCGGAGCCTTTGTTAGCGCCACCGTCAGGTCAGCATTGGGACGTGTTGTGGTCGAGCGAAGACCCGCGTTACGGCGGGTTAGGCACTCCGCCGCTGGAAACGACGGCTAACTGGCTGATCCCTGGTCATGCGGCGGTCGTGTTGCAACCGGCGGCGGGCACGACAGTGGTGGAAGCTTCGTTGATCCATCCTGAAGTGCAACAGGAAATGCTGTTGAAAGCGGCGGGTCAAAAGCTGGATTGAACAACCAGGGCAGGACAGGAGCTTGTTATGAGCGAAATCGTGCGTCGCCTTGTGTGGCCTGGAAAAGAAAACGCGGAATCGTTGTTGGCGCGGGAATGGTTAGTGACCAACGGTTTGGGCGGATATGCTTCAGGCACATTGGGTGGCGTGGCCACGCGCCGCTTTCACGGTCTCTTGATCGCCGCACTACCCGCGCCGTTCGGGCGCACGATGATGCTCAATCGGCTCAGTGAAACGCTTCATCTGCCCGAAGGCACCGCCATCTCGTTATGTGGAGAAGAAAGCCAGCCCGATGCCCCTGAGATCATCGTGGCCCAATACCTGGCCGAATTCAGGCTTGAGCGCGGCTTGCCTGTCTGGCGGTTCGAGATCGGCCAAACGGTGCTCGAAAAATATCTGCTGCTGCCACATCGGCAGAATACCGTGCAGATAAGTTACAAGCTGCTCGCAGGTCCCGGGCCAGTCCAACTCGAATTGCGGCCAGCGCTCTATTTTCGTCCGCACGAAGGGCGTGTGGATGAGCCGCTGCTTGAGCCTTATACGTTACTGGCAAAGGGCGACCGGTATGAAATTAGTGGTCGGCAAGGTCACCCACCGCTGCGGTTGCGTTTGTTAGGGGAAGAGGCCGCTCTGACCTTGAAGCGCGATCTGATCCGCGATTTGCATTATCGAGTCGAAGCGCGGCGCGGCTATGACGCGCAAGGTGTGTTGTGGAGCCCAGGTAGTTTTACCACCGAACTGTCAGTCAATCGCACGGCTACGTTGATCGCCTCGAGCGAAGCCTGGGAGACCGTCGACGCACTGGCGCCGGAAGAAGCGCTCTCAGCCGAGCGCGAGCGGCGTGAGCGGTTGCTGTTAGCCGCCCCACCGCAAGCGCAGGAAGGACTGGGCGCGGAATTGGTGCTGGCGGCGGATCAATTCATCATCGTTCCCGCCGGACGCATCGAAGAAGCCGCCCGCGCCCGCGCCGCTGGTGACGAGGTGCGCACCGTTATCGCCGGGTATCACTGGTTCACTGATTGGGGGCGTGACACGATGATCTCGCTTGAAGGTCTGACGCTGGCGACGGGCCGTCTCGCTGAAGCGGGCTGGATTTTACGTACCTTCGCGCATTACGTGCGCGACGGCCTGATCCCCAACGTGTTCCCGGAAGGCGAAAGAGAAGGGCTCTATCACACGGCGGATGCTTCGCTCTGGTTCTTCCATGCGTTGGATCGGTATCTGCAAGCGACAGGAGACCGTGAGACTTTGCGCGTGATTCTGCCCGCATTACGGGAGATCGTGCAGCAGCATTTGAACGGCACGCATTTCGGCATCGGCATGGACGAGCGCGACGGGCTGCTGCGCCAGGGCGCGGCAGGCTATCAACTCACGTGGATGGATGCGAAGGTAGGCGATTGGGTCGTGACGCCGCGCCGGGGCAAAGCCGTTGAAATCAACGCGCTCTGGTACAACGCACTGCGCTTGCTGGCGCAATGGGTCAGTCAGGAAGAGAACGCGGCTGAGGCCGAGAGCTTCAAGCGCTACGCCGAGCAGGCGAAAGCCTCTTTCAATGCCCGCTTCTGGTATGGCGCGGGCGGCTACCTCTACGACGTGATAGACGGCGAACACGGCGACGACGCGGCCTGTCGTCCCAATCAGGTGTTGGCCTTTTCCCTCACACATCCCGTACTCGCGCGGGAACGCTGGCAGCCGGTGCTGGAAGTTGTTAAAGCCCGCCTGCTGACGCCTGTGGGTTTGCGCTCGCTCGCGCCGGGACATCCTGATTACCAGGTAAAATATGACGGTGACTTGCGCACACGCGATGCGGCCTATCATCAAGGTACCGTTTGGACTTGGCTGCTTGGGCCTTTCCTGGATGCCTGGTTACGGGTCTTTCCCGCAGATGCGCCGCGCGCGCGCCGCCTGCTCAGCGAATTTGATTTGCATCTGAACGAAGCCTGCGTTGGCTCAATCAGCGAAATCTTCGACGCTGAACCGCCTTACCAGCCGCGTGGTTGTATGGCGCAAGCCTGGAGCGTGGCCGAAGTGCTGCGAACCTGGGTTAAGACGGCGTCCTAGCAAAGTCTGGTAAGGAGCGCCGAACGTGCCGCAATGTTGGAGCGCCGTACACGCGCTGTCGTTCGCCGGTACACCGGTTTGCAATATCTGTTGTAAATCAACGCAAAACTCGCCGCTTGCTGCTTGGCGCAGTGTTTGCACTATAGCGAGTTGCAAAATCATGTTGCACAAACCATTTAATCCACCAATCAGCTTTGAAAGGAGCTACCTAATGACAACGACAACGATCATGACTCGGGATGAAGTAATTTCCACGCTCAACAATCTGATCGAAACCTGCCGCGATGGACAGGCCGGATTTCAAGCCGCCGTCGAGGGCGTCACCAATCCTTCGCTCAAAGAAGTGTTCTTTCAATACGCGCAACAACGCAGTCTGTTCGTCTCTGAACTGCAAGGGGAAGTACGCGCGCTTGGCGGCGATCCACAAACGACAGGCAGCGTCGCGGCTGCCTTACATCGCGGCTGGGTCAATATCAAAGCTGCCGTCACGGGCAAGAACGAGCACAGCATTCTGGAAGAGTGTGAACGAGGCGAAGATTCGGCGGTGAAAAACTACCAGGAAGCGTTGAAAGAAAATTTGCCGCCGAGCCTCAACAGCTTGGCCAACCGCCAATATCAGGCCATCGTCACCACACACAATGCGGTGCGCGATTGGCGCGATCGAGTCAAAGTGGCGAGCGCCCGCGCGTGAAGTTACCGCTCCCAAACTGACATCTGGCAGGGGAGGAGATTGAGTTCAAAGGTTCGGGTTCACCAGGCGCGCGAATGACGCAGATGCGCCGTATGTATCTGCATCATCCGCGTGCCTAGAGCGGTTTTCATTTGCGTGTACGGTAGGCGCGCCGCGCCGGGACAGTACCGCGCGCGTGAGCAAGCACGGCTGACTGACGCAACGCCGAAGCGCCGCTTGCTCACGCGCGCGGTACTGTCCCGCTGCGCGGCTTTTTGCCATACACCGAAGTGAAAACCGATCTAGGCATCCGACAAACGAAACGAACTTGCCGCCAGATGCTAGCGGGGGGACGCGGCCAAAGAGCATAGTTTACTGCCGCACCGCTTTTCTGATGACGTGGCTGCCTATGATTGAAGACCTCTGGTACAAAAACACGATTATTTATAGCCTCGATCTCGACACGTTTATGGACGCGAACGGCGATGGGGTGGGCGATTTCGAGGGACTGGTGCGGCGGCTTGATTACCTGCATTCACTGGGCGTAGAAACCGTCTGGCTCGCGCCGTTTCAGCCCTCGCCCAATCGCGACAATGGTTATGACGTGATGGATTATTACGGGGTGGACCCGCGCCACGGTTCGAGCGGCGACTTCGTCGAATTCATGCATCAAGCCAACAAGCGCGGCATCAAAGTGATCATTGACCTTGTCGTGAACCACACTTCCGATCAGCATCCCTGGTTTCAGGCGGCGCGCCACAGCAAAGATTCCCGCTATCGCAACTGGTACGTCTGGTCAGAGACGCGTCCGCTGGCTTGGAATCTGGGCATGATCTTTCCCGGCGTGCAGGAAGCCATTTGGACTTATGACAAGGAAGCGGGCGAATACTACTTCCATCGGTTTTATGAACACATGCCCGACCTCAACACGGATAATCCCGATGTACGCACAGAGATTCGTCGCATTATGGGGTACTGGCTCGAACTCGGCGTGGCCGGTTTTCGTGTAGATGCGGCGCCGTTCCTGATCGAAACGCCGCCGATTGACGACAAAGCAATTGAATATAGATTCGAATTCCTCGCCGAGATGCGGAAGTTCCTGCAATGGCGGCGCGGCGATGCGATTCTGCTTGCCGAAGCCAACGTCGCACCGGAAGAAAATCTGGATTATTTCGGCGCGCAAGGCCAGGGCATTCAGATGATGTTTAACTTCCATGTCAATCAACGGCTGTTTTACACGCTGGCGACCGGCGACACACCGCCGCTGGCCGCCGCGCTCGAAGCAACCAGGACCTTGCCGGATGGCGCACAGTGGGCGCACTTCCTGCGCAATCACGACGAACTTGACCTAGGGCGCTTGAGTCAGGACCAACGCGCGGCAGTGCTCGCGCGCTTCGGACCTGAAGCGCGGATGCAGCTTTATGAGCGCGGCCTGCGCCGCCGCCTGGCGCCGATGCTCGGTGATCGCCGCCACTTGGAACTCGCTTATAGCTTGCTGTTCGCGCTGCCCGGCACACCGGTCATTCGTTATGGCGATGAGATTGGCATGGGTGAAGACCTGAATCTGAACGAGCGGGATTCGGTGCGCACACCGATGCAATGGTCAGATGAAGCGCACGCCGGTTTCTCTGCCGCCCCCAAGACTGTTTGTCCGGTGATTGCCGAGGGCGAATACGACTACAAACAAGTCAACGTCGAGGCGCAGCGACGCAACCCGCACTCGCTGCTCAATTGGACAGGACAGATGATTCGGCTGCGCAAGGAGTGCCCGGAAATCGGTTGGGGAACCTGGGAGATTCTGCCGACAGGCTCGGCAAAGGTGTTGGCGTTGCGTTATGACTGGCGCGGAACTTCGCTGGTGACGATTCATAACTTTGACGATCGGCCGCATGAGATCGAAATCAAACCGAACTGTCGTGGTGAAGCGCGCTTGATCAATTTGCTGGCCGAAGAGGAAAGCGCCGCCGATGCACAAGGCCAATACAAGATTCTGCTCGAAGCCTATGGCTATCGTTGGTACAGAGTCGGCAGCCTGAATTACGCCATACGACGCGTGAAGATGTGATCGTGGACACGATCATTGCCATCGGGAAATCCGCCGATCGGAAGGCGTGGATGACGAAACCTGGTTGCATCACCTGCGGCGGCGGGAATATTCGGGCTAGTTCCGAACTCACATCAAGGATGAGAGCCTAGCCGCTGAAGCAGAGCGGATCGAAATCGCGGTTGACCTCGCGGCGCAAGAGAGCCGCGCCCGCATCCGAGAAGCGATTGAGCGGCGTTATACCGCGCCCGTTTAATGTGAATGCTTGTGTTTGATGTTACGACGTAGAAACCGCGCAGGGCGAACGCGCACCAGCCTTAACGCCAGAGCTTTCGACATTCTGCACTATTGCCAATAGGTGCGATCCAGTGTGCGGTACTGCACGGCTTCAGCAATCTGCGCTTCACCGACTTGCTCGTGCCCATCGAGGTCGGCGATGGTGCGACTGACTTTGAGAATGCGATCATAGGCGCGCGCCGACAGGCCGCGTTTAAGGATCGCGCGTTCCAGCATTTGCTGTGTGGGCGGTTCAAGCTGGCAGTATTTGCGAATGTGGCGCGGCGGCATCTGGGCGTTGCAAAAGACGTGTTCGCCTGTGAAGCGTTCTTGCTGGCGTTGCCGTGCGCGTAAAACACGCTGGCGAATCGAAGCCGAACTCTCGCCGTTTTCCTTGGCTGACAACTCGCTGACTTTTACAGCGGGCACATCAATGTGAATGTCTATGCGGTCGAGCAGCGGGCCGGAAATTTTGGAAACGTAGCGTTGAATCTGCATCGGCGAGCAGCGGCATTCATGCGTGGGATCGCCGAAATAGCCGCAATTGCACGGGTTCATCGCGCCCACCAGCATGAAGCTGGCCGGGAAGGTCAGCGACATCGCGGCGCGGCTGATCGTGACCTTTTGGTCTTCGAGCGGCTGGCGCATGACTTCCAACACATTCCTTTCAAACTCCGGCAATTCGTCGAGGAAGAGCACGCCGTGATGGGCCAGGCTGACCTCGCCGGGGCGGGGAATCGCGCCGCCCCCGATCAAACCGGCATCGCTGATCGTATGGTGCGGCGAACGAAAGGGGCGAATCGTCAGCAGTCCGCGCGCGTCGGTGTAACCGGCGACGCTGTGAATCTTGGTCGTTTCGAGGGCTTCTTCAAAGGTGATGGGCGGCAGGATGGTTGGGAGGCGTTTGGCCAGCATGGTTTTGCCGGAGCCGGGCGGGCCGATCATCAGTATGTTGTGGCCGCCAGCGGTGGCGACTTCGAGTGCGCGTTTGGCGTGCATCTGGCCGCGCACTTCGCTGAAATCCACGGCGTATTGATCGGCGGCATTAAAGAGCGCTTCGATGTCCACGCGCAATGGGTCGGGTGGCGGCTCGCTGTTGAGCAAAGTGATGACTTCGCGCAGGGTGTTGACCGGATAAACGTCCACGCCGCTGACCACGGCGGCTTCGCAGGCGTTCTCGGTCGGCAGCAACAGGCGTTTGAGACCTTTGCGTTTGGCCGCCACGGCGATGGGCAGCGCACCGCGAATCGCGCGGATGCGGCCGTCCAGCGCCAGTTCGCCGACCAGCAGCGTGTCGTCCAAATGTTCGCGTTTCAGGTCGCCATTCGCGCCGAGGATGCCGACGGCGATGGGCAGATCAAAGGCCGAGCCTTCTTTTTTGATGTCGGCGGGCGCGAGGTTGATCGTGGTTTTGTAAACGGGGAAGAACAGGCCGCTGTTGGTAATCGCCGCGCGGATGCGTTCGCGGCTTTCGCGCACGGCCAGGTCGGGCAGACCCACAACGATGATCATGGTTTCGCTCTGCGAATCGCCGGGGCGCGGCGTCAGATCAACTTCGACTTCGACCAATTCGGCGTCAATGCCATAAACAGCGGCGCTGAGCGTTTTGAAAAGCACGGCTTACCTCCGAGGAAAAATGGCGGCGGTCATTGGCCTATTCGCCGCAGCGCTTGCAAGCGTGAAGACCCAAGGACCGCGCGCATCATAGCGCCGATTGCGCGGAACGCCAAAACTGTGGCTGGCGCGAAATTGGTTTTGTAACTTGCGCCTTGTGGCTATACTCAACCCAAGGAGAATCCGAATATGGAGACGTTGCATATTTCGTTACCTGCGCCGTTAAGTGTTTTTGTCGAAGAACGTGTTCGTGCCGATGGTTACGCTGATGTGAACGAGTATTTTCGCGCCTTGGTCTTGGCTGATCAGCGCCGCAAAGCGCAGGAAAAGCTGGAGGTTTTGCTGGTCGAGGGCCTCAATTCCGGCCCGGCGGAACCTTTGACCAAGGCTGACTTGGAAGAAGTCAAACGCACAGTGCGGGAACGCTTAGCCGCCAAGGGAAAGTAAATGCGATGAATGTTTTTCGCCGCACACAGGTCTTGGCAGATCTTGCCGATTGTGCCTTCTATCTGGCGCTGACTGACCCTGCTATTGCCGACCGGTTTTTGGAGGCTTTTGAAGCCTCGGCCACACGTCTTGCCCAAATGCCCTATATCGGTGTCGCACAACTTACCGACAATGCTGCTCTTTTCGGCTTGCGCCGCTGGCCCGTCAAAGGCTTTGAAAAGTATTTGATTTTCTATCTGGTGTTCGATGACGCAATTGACATCATTCGTGTCTTACATGCCGCGCAAGACATCGCGGCCGTTCTGGCAGATGAAATCTGAAGTGACAACATAAGAGGAGTAAACAAGTACAGATGTTTGTCATCATTATGGCGGGCGGTTCCGGCACACGCTTCTGGCCGGCCAGCCGCGCGCATTATCCCAAGCAATTTCTGAACATCACCAGCGACCGTTCGATGCTGGCTGAAACCATTGCCCGTGCCGAACGCTTCACGCCGCTTGACCACATCGGCGTCGTCGTTGGCAGCGTGCACGCTGAATTGACGAACCAGCAAATTGGCGCGCAGCCAGTCAAGGTGCTGATCGAACCCTTTGGCCGCAACACCGCCGCGTGCATCGGGCTGGCCGCGTTGCACGTCAAGCAATGGGGCGGATTGGATGAGCCGATCATCATTCTGCCCGCCGATCATTTCATCGCCGATGTCGCAACCTTCACCGCCACGCTTCAGGCGGCGGCAGAAACCGCGCGCAACGGTTCCGTCGTGACCCTGGGCATTCAGCCGACGCGCCCTGAAACCGGCTACGGCTACATCCACACCGGCGCGGCGCAAGGCGCAACGAACGGCTTGCCGTATTTCCAGGTCGAACGCTTTGTCGAGAAACCGAATTATGAAACGGCGGTCGGCTATTTGGCGGGCGGCGATTATTTCTGGAACAGCGGCATTTTCATTTTCACTGCGCGCACGATTTTGCAGGAGATCGAAATCTGTCTGCCGAAGCTTTACGCCGGGTTGTTGGAAATCGAATTGGCTATCGGTTCCCCTGCCTATGACACCGTGGTCGAGCGCGTTTACGGACGGCTGGAATCCATCTCGATTGATTATGGTGTGATGGAAAGGACGCAAAAGCCGATTTATGTCTTCAAGGCTGATTTTGGTTGGAGCGATGTTGGCAGTTGGCAGGCATTGTATGAATTACGCGCCAGCGAATACGACGCGCAGGGGAATCTGCTGTTGGGCGACACGTTGGTGTCCGATGCCCACAACAATCTGGTGTTTTCTTCGACGGATCGCAAAGTCGCGTTGCTGGGTGTGGCAGGATTGGTGGTGGTGGATACGCCCGACGCCGTGATGATCGCGCCGCTGGATCGCTCGCAAGACGTGAAGGTTTTTCCCGAAATGCTCAAAGCCAAATAAATAGGGAGTTAGCCACAGAGGCACGGAGCCACAGAGGAAGAAAGAGAGCGGTTGGCAAACGAATCGTTCTTGCTTGCTCTGTGGCTCCGTGCCTCTGTGGCAATCCTGCTGACCTCGGCATCTTTCAGCGCCGATACAATTCCTCGCAATTCCACAACACAAAATCGTTGAGTATGCCCGGCTTTAGATTGCCGATGCCGTTGCGGGCGGCGACCAGCAAGTGCCGCGCGGCTAGCATGATGAAGGGTTGTTGCTCGGCCAGAATTGCTTGCGCCTCGTCAAATAGGCGTTTGCGCGCCACCGGATTGACCGTGACGGCTTGTTGTTTCATCAGCTCATCCAGCCGCGCTTCCCACGGCGTGACGGGGCGCGCCTGTTTGGGATACCACCAGTGATTGGCGCCGTGGCTGAAGAGGATGTTGATGTGTGCGTTCGGATCAACATCGCCGCTAGAGACAGCCAAGAGGCAAGCTTCGTAGGTAAAGCTTTCGTTGATACGCGCCAGCAAAGCGCGTGATTCGATAGGGGCGACGTTGACCTTGATGCCGAGTTTGGCCAAGTCCGCTTGCAACAAGGCCGAAATCTTTTGCCGCAGCGCATTGCCCGCATTGGTAATCAACGTGAATGTCACCGCCTGTCCGCGCGGATCGAGCAAGGTTTGACGCGCCGCGACGTAACGGAAGCCCGCATCGGCCAATAAGCTTTTCGCACGATTCAGGTCGTAGGGATACTTGTGCACATTGGCGTTGTAAAAGAGTTTGTCGCCCGCCGAGAGAAAGGCGTATTGCGGCGACGCCTTGCCTGCAAAGACGAGATTGACCAAGGCCTGCCGGTCAATGGCCTGCGAAATGGCGCGGCGGAATTGGGCGTCTTTGAACCAGTTCAGTTTGACGGGATCAACCAGCGGCTGGCCATTCGCCTGTTTGCCGTCATTCAGATTGAACCACATGACTTCGCGAATCAGGCTGGGGCCAAGGTCGTAAACCTTGGCTTGGCCCTGTTTTTCCAGGTCGCTCAGCGTCGCCAAATCATCCGCATTGACGGGGCTGAGCAAATCGGTTTCGCCCTTTTGAAACTTCAGCAATTGCGTGTTGTGGTCGGGGTCGAGGCTGAAGACGAGTTCGTCGAGATACGGCAGGGGTTGTCCGGCGGCATCGGTCTTCCAATAGTTTTCATTGCGCGTGAGCACGACGCGCTGGCCCGGGACGAAAGCGCGCAGCTTGAACGGGCCTAAGCCAACAATCTGTTCGGGCGGCGTCGTGAGCGTCCAGGCTTGCGTGAAGCGTCCGGCGCGATAGGGCTGTTCCAGAATATGCTTCGGCAAAATGGGCACGCCGTCGAATAAGCGCACGGCCCCGGCGTAGGGCGCGGGGAAGTTGAAGGCAACGGTTGCGTCATCCAGCTTTTGCGCCTGCACGCGCTGGCCTTCGAGGTTGAAGAGATCGGCCAGCGGCGAAGCGATTTGCGGATCGTTGAGCACTTGAAAGGTGAAGATTACGTCGGCGGCGGTGAAGGGCCGTCCATCAGAAAACCGCACGCCCTGGCGCAAGTTGAAGGTTAGCACTTTGCCATCGCGCGAGAATTTCCACGCGCGCGCCAGCATGGTTTCAGGTTGCTGGGTTTGGCGGTTGACGCGAATTAACGCGCCCATCAAGCAATCGGTGATGCTGTAGGTTTGATCGTCGGCGGCCAGCAAGCGATTGAAGGTGCGCGGCCCAACGGATTTCGAGAGCACCAAACGCCCGCCGCGTTTCGGCTGGTTGGGTTGCGCCGCACCCAGCGGCGGCAGGCCAAGACAGGCGAGCAAGAAAAAACCAAGCGCGTGCTTCATCATTTTGTCACTCCATCGTCAATGTAATTCAACGCCATCACCAACCGCGCGAATCAACAGCAGACGTTTGCGCGCGCGGATCGAAGACGTCTTTCAATCCTTCAGCCAATAAATAAAACGCCAGACTGGTAATGAACACCGCCACGGCAGGCGCGAGGTTCCACCAGTAATTCGTCAAGGTCTGCACGTTTTGCGCGCCCCCCAGCATGTTGCCCCAACTCGGTAGCGGTTCCGGCAGGCCCAGGCCCAGATACGACAGCGTGACTTCGGCCAGAATGTAGCCGGGCGCGGCCAACGCCGCTTGCGTCAGCGTGAAGCCCGCCAGTTGCGGCAGCAGGTGGCGGCGCATGATCCAGCCATCGCTTGCGCCCAACGCCAGGGCGGCGGTGACGTATTCTTGCTGGCGCAACGCCAAGACCAAACCGCGCGTCAGCCGTGCCAACTGCGCCCAGCCAAAAAAGCCGATGACCAGCACCAGCGCGCCGAAGACCTGCTCCGGTTCCAAGTTTAGCGGTAAAGCGCTGCGCAAAGCGATGACCAGATACAGCGCTGGTAAGGCCAGGAACAATTCCGCCAAACGCATCAAACCGAAATCGAGCCAGCCGCCATAAAACCCCGCCACCAGGCCGACAATCAACGCCAGCGGCAAGGCCAGCAACAACGCGGCGGCGGCAAGCAATAAAGAAAAGCGCGCGCCATGCAATACGCGCGTCCACACATCGCGGCCCAACCCATCGGTTCCCAACACAAACACGCGCGCCGGTTCTTCCACGGTGAATAGATGCGTCGTAGATGGGAGCAAGCCCAACCAGCGATAGGCCGCGCCCCGGCGCCAGAATTTCAATGGATAAACGGCGGAGGCAGCTTCGCTATATTGCCGTGTGGTTTGATCCAGCAATTTGCTGACCGTCACGCGCGGCGGCCATCGCCAGCGGCCTTGCGCGTCTTTGAACTGCCAGCGGCTAGGTGGGGCAAATGGATATTCGCGGTGCTGTTCGGCGGGTTCATACGGCGCAAGAAAATCGGCGAACACCGCGCCCACGATTAAGAGCGCCAACAAGCCGCCGCCAGCCAATAATCTGAGACGTGCTTTCATCAAAGTATTCAGGAAGGTATTCACGAACGCCGCAAGCGCGGATCAACCAGCAACAACAGCACATCCGCCAAAAGATTGCCCAGCGCCAGCAATAGCGCGGCCCACAGCAGGCACGCCAGCAAGACAAAGACATCGCGGCTGAGCAGCGCATTCACCGTCAAGCCGCCCAAACCCGGCCACGACAACACCGCTTCGACAATGAAGGCGCCGGAAAGCAGCGCGCCGAGGGAATTGCCCGCCTGCGTGATCAAGGCATTGGCGGCGGGTTTCAAGGCGTGTTTGAACAGGATTGCACCTTCGCTCAAGCCCTTGGCGCGCGCTGTCACGATGTAATCCTGTGTTAGGCATTCGCGCACGCTGGCGCGCACTTGCTGGAAGTAGTGCGGGAATTGCCGTAGCGCCAGTACCAACGCAGGCAAAGCCAAATGCCAGGCGAAATCGGCCCAGCGTTGCGGCCACGCCAGGTTTTCTGAATCCGTCGCGACCACACCGCCCAGCGGAAACCAGTTCGTGCGTGCGGCGAAGAGTAAAAACAACAGCGCCAGCAAGAATGACGGCGCAGCCAGCAACAATGCCGACAACGACGCCAAGCCGTGATCCAACCAGGGCGCGCGCCCGCTGGCGACGAACACCCCCAAAGGCAAAGCCGCCAGCCAAGCCAGTGCGAGACTCGCGCCCGCCAGCCAAATTGTGTTGAACAGGCGTTCGCGTATGAGCGTGCTGACGGGCGCGTAATAGATCAGCGAATAACCCAGATCGCCCTGCGCCGCGCGCCACAGCCATTTGCCGAATTGCGTGGGCAAGGGCTGATCCAAACCATGTTGTTGCCGCAAGGTTGCCAGTGTTTCCGCTGAAATTTGCGGGTTCTCGCGCAGTTCGGTCAGAAAGTCACCCGGCGCGAGCCGCACCAGCACGAACGCACCGCAGGCCACCGCCAGCAACAGCGGCAGTAAGAGCAGCAGGCGTTTCGCAATGAGTTTAATGAGAGTTTGGCGTAACAACGTGCTTCCTGTTTCCTGAAAATGACGCGGCGAGAGCCTAACAAATGCGGAGGCATTTGCCAGCGGCAACTGAGAGCGGGCGCAAAAAAAATTGACGCCGCTGTCTTAGCGGCGTTGCCACCAAATACGCCAGCAACGCAAGTTTCCTGCTTGTTCGACAGGCGGCCTGGGAATCCGGCTGTTCGTTGACATCATGGGAGAGCGCCCATATCGTAACCTCATGTCCGAATACTCACGGCTCCCTGATAGCGAACTCCTCACGCGCTGCCTGGCGGAAGACGCAACCGCCTGGGAAACATTGGTGCAGCGCTATCAACGGCTGATCGCTTCGATCACGTTCAAATTCGGGTTTCCGCAGGAAGACGCGGCGGACGTGTTACAGGCCGTCTTTCTGACGCTCTTTCAACAACTGGCCAGCTTGCGGCAGCAGGCGAAGTTGAGTTCGTGGATCATCACGGTCACCGTGCGCGAATGCTGGAAAATGCGCCAGCGCCGGGGCAAGACCGATTCGCTGGATGCGCCGGACTGGAACCCCGCCAACGATCCGGCGGATGACAGCCACCTGCAAATGGACGAGGCCATTCTCACGCTGCAACGACAACATCTGTTGCGCCAGGCGGTCGAAGCTTTGTCAGAGCGCTGCCGCGATTTGCTGAAACGGCTCTTTTACACCGACTCACCACCCAGTTACGCCGAATTGAGCCAGCAACTGGGGATGCCCACCGCCAGCATCGGCCCCACCCGTGCCCGCTGTTTGGACAAGTTGAAAGAAAATTTGTCGCAGGAAGAATTTTTTTAACGGCCCAGGTATTTTTTGCCCGCCTGGCCGACACTCACTGGACAGGAGTGTCGAAACGCTCCCGTCCCTGGTTCCAAATCGTTCGCCCAAGCTGCCCAAGCTAGATGAAAACCATGAATACCGGCACACCCAACGAGTGTAGCACCCTGGAAAATATGCTCGACTACTTACGAGGAAATGGCGCTCCGTCCACACGCGACTCGATTGCGGCGCACCTGACCACCGGTTGCCCAGCCTGCCTGGAAAATCAGGCGTGGCTGACCGAAGTGCTGCAATTGGCGGCCAGCGATCATTCTTTTGACTTCTCACCGGCGGCGTTGGCCCGCACGGTGGCGCTTTTCAAAACAGAATGGCGCAAACAGCGGCCCACGTTGCGGCAATGGCTGGCGCAATTGGTGTTCGATACTATGTTGCAACCGCAATTGGCCACTGTCCGATCGGGCGCGCCGGCGCTGGCTCAGAGCCGTCAATTGCTGTTCCGCGCTGAGCCTTATGATATTGACCTGCGCTTTGAGGTCGGCGAAGATGGCCGCACCGAAGAGTTGATCGGTCAAATCTTAAGTACCGCTGCAGATCCGCAGTCGCTCAGCAATCTGCCCGTGCAACTTTGGCAAAACGAGTTGTTGCAAGCCGAGGTGCAAACCAACGCGCGCGGCATTTTCAAATTCAATCAGGTGGCCCCCGGCCGCTATCAGATCAGGCTGCTGCTGGCTGATGGCGAAATTTGTCTCGATTCCCTGGAAACCACGCAGAGTGCCTAACGCCGCACTCCGATAGAGCGCATGGAGCGACAAACCCAAATTCGCGATTTGATCCGCCAGCACGAACTGAACGGGCTGGCAGAGGCGCTTGCGCTCGAAACCGCCGAGATCAACCTGCCGCTGATCGAACGGTTGAAAAAAGAGGTGGATGTCCAAATCCGCACGGACGCCCGCCGCGCTTTGCAACTGGCGACATTCACCCGGCAATACGCACAATTCACGCCTGATCTGTGCGCCCGGGCGTTAGGTGCCCGCGCCCAGGCCCAAGCGCTGCACGTCAATGGCCGCTACGCCGAAGCCCTCGAACAATACGAAGCGGCCCGCCGCTTGTACGCTCAAACCGAACAACCTGTCGAAGCCGCCCGCGTCGCCCGCGCGATGGTTGACGCGCTGATGTACCTGGGCCGTTACGAAGAGGCGCTGGAACTGGCCGCGCAAGCGCGCGCTGTTTTCGAGACGAAAGGCGAGGACTTGCTGGCCGCGCAACTGGCGACCAACGTCGGCAACATTTATCACCGGCTTGATCAAAATCACGCGGCGCTGGAATGTTATGAGCGCGCGCGGCCCGTCTTTACCGCCGCCCATGATCAACTGGCGCTGGCGACCCTGGCGCTCAACAGCGCCAACGTCCATTCCAACCTGGACGACTTTCGGCAGGCCGAAGACCTTTACGAACAGGCTTACTCACTTTACGCCGAGCAAGGGCGCACGCAGGCGGCGCTGCACGCGAAATACAGCATCGGCTACCTGCGCTTTCTCAAGGGCCACTACCACCAGGCCATGCGCGTCTTGCACGCCACCGCCGCCGAAGCCGAAAGCAATGGCGATGAATGGTTGCGCGCGCTCTGCGAACTCGATCTGGCCGAGATTTACCTGCAACTCAATGCGCATCAGGAAGCCGCGCCGCTGGCCCAACGCGCGCGCGAGCGTTTCGTCGCGTTGGGGCTGCGTTATGAAGCGGCCAAGGCGCTCACTTTTGCCGGGCTGGCGCAGTTGCAGCAGCTTCAACTGGACGGAGCCGAGCGCCTCTTGCAACAGGCGCGGCAGGAGTTTGTGACCGAGGGCAACGAGGTTTATCAGGGCTTGCTGGATGTTTATTTGGCCGAACTGGCGCTGGAACGCGGACAAGCCGGCGCTGCCTTGCGGCTGGCGACCGAAGCGGAACGCTGCTTTGCCGAGCAGGAATTGAAGACCAAGACCTGTTACGCGCAACTCGTCGCCGCCCGCGCCTGGCTGTTGTCAGGTCAAGCGGCCCAAGCGCGTGAATTGACTGAGCGCACGCTGGAAAATTGCCGCACGCTGGAAGCGCCCTGGCTTGCCGCACAGTCCCACGAGTTACTAGGCGATCTGTTGGTGGCTGAAGACCAGCCGCAACACGCTTATGAGCAATACACACACGCCGTCGCCAGCATCGAACGCATTCGCGGCAGCATCCGCGTGGACGAATTTCGCAGCGCGTTTTTTAAAAACAAGCTGGGCGTGTTTGAAAAATTGATTCGCCTGTGCCTACAGAACGGCGATGCCGAGGGTGACGCCAAGGCGTTTTTCTTTCTGGAAAGCCGCAAGGCCCGCACGCTGGTTGATCTGCTGGTCAACGAATTGGAACCCGCGCCCAGCGGCGCGCCGCAAACCGATCAAGGGTTGTATCAACGCTGGCAACAACTGCGCGAAGAGTTGCATTGGTATTACAGCAAGCTCAGCCGGAACGATGCCAACGATCAACGGCGGCGCTTGGCGTTGGATGAACGCTTGCGCACCGAGATTCAGACGCGCGAACTGGCGCTGACTGAGCTGGCGCGTCAGGCGCAAGTGCACGACCCGGATTTTGACTGGCTGCACAATCTCGCCGGTCTCTCAGTGTCCGAAGTTCAAGCCGTGCTGGCGGCGGATGAAGCCTTAATCGAATACTATTTCGATGAAGAAGAGTTGAAGATTTTCGTCATTGACCGGCAATCCGCGACGGTGGCGCATAGCCCCGGCCAGCGTGGCGCGTTGAAAGAATTGATCGCCGAGTTGAAGTTTCAATTCGAGAAATTCAATTACGGCACGGCCTATTTCAGCACGCATCAGGAACAATTGCTGCGCAGCCTCAACGCCTGTTTGCACGAACTTCATCAGGCGTTGTTTGCGCCTGTTGCCGCGCGCGTGGCAGGCCGCAAGCTGATCTTCATTCCGTTTGATTTCTTGCACAGCGTACCGTTCCAGGCGCTCTATGACGGCACGGAGTATCTGCTCGACCGGCACGAGATGGTGTTTGCGCCCAGTGCGCGGTTGTACGCTTGGGCCGCCAGCAAGCCTGCGCCCAAGCGTGACCGCGCGCTGATTCTGGGCGCGGCAGATGCCGTCGCGCCGCAAATTACCGCCGAGATCGAAGCAATTCGTCAACTTTTCCCGGACGGTCATTGTCTGACAGGTGCTGACGCCACGTTGACGCAACTGGCGGCGCTGGCGTCAGAGAGCAATTTGCTGCACATCGCCTCGCACGCGATTTTCCGGCAAGACAATCCGCTCTTTTCCGCGCTCAAGCTGGCGGATGGCTGGCTGAATTTTTACGACATCTGTGCGCTGCACCTGCCGGGGTCATTAGTGACCCTGAGCGGGTGCAGCACCGGAGCCAATCGTGTATTGGCGGGTGATGAACTCTTGGGTTTGGTGCGCGGCTTTTTGATGGCGGGCGCAACCACGCTGGTGGTCAGTCTGTGGGCCGTCCACGATCAGGCGACCGCGCACTTGATGACGGCTTTTTATCAACGCTTACAAGCTGGCGTGGCCCCGCGCCCGGCTTTACGCGAAGCGGCTCTGGCGACCCGGCACGAATACCCGCACCCCTATTTTTGGGCGCCGTTCGTGTTGATCGGACGCAACTGAGACTGCTCAACTGTGTGACCTGTAGTTTAGTCTGTGGAGGATCTTTACAATGTGGATTCGAAAATCATCCTTACTCTGTATCTTTGTTTTGCTGTTAGGCGTGTTGGGGCCAACGTCCGCCTTCCATCCGGCCAGCCGTGCGGCGGGCACGGATGAATTTCTGTCCGGGCAAATCACGGTCGTCTTGCAGCCGGGCGCGGACATCAATGCCTTCAATGCGCTGCACAACACTTATGTGATCGAGCAATTGCCCGGCAGCGATAGTTATTTGTTAGGTCTGGCGTCAGGCGTGAGCGTAGACGCCGAGCTGGCTGAAGTCGCTGGCGACAATGACGTGGTCGTGGCCGAGCACAACTTTGTGGTGAAACCGGCGGAAGTCCGCCAGATCAGTCACGCCTTTTTGGATCAAATCAGCCACGCCTTTCTCGACACGCAATCCCCGGCCAGTTTTTACGGGCAGCCGTCGCTGGCCAATCTGCATCTGCCGCAGGCGCAAAACATCGCGCGTGGCGCGGGTGTGCGTGTCGCCGTGATTGACACGGGGCTGGATATGAATCATCCGCTCTTTGGCGGGCGGCTGGCCTGGCCGATGTTCGACTTTGTTGATAACGACGGCAGCCCGCAGGAAGAGCCGGGCGGCAACGGTTATGGTCATGGCACCTTTGTCGCAGGCTTGATCGCGTTGACCGCGCCGCAAGCGACGATTATGCCGTTGCGGGCTTTTGGGCCGGATGGCACGGGCAGCAGTTTCAACATCGCCAAGGCGATTCGCTACGCCACCGACAACGGCGCGCAAGTCATCAACCTGAGCTTTGGGCTGTCGCAACCCGATGGATTTATCAAGGATGCGCTGAGTTACGCCTACTCGCGCACTTACATGGTGGCGGCGGCGGGCAATGACAATCTGAATGCGATTCATTTTCCGGCTTCGTTTAAGAGCAAGACTTTGGGCGTGACCTCGGTAACGGACAATGATCTGAAGGCGGCGTTTGCCAATTACAACGCCGATGTGCAGGTCGCGGCGCCGGGCGTCAATCTTTACAGCGCCTATCCCGGCAACAATTGGGCGTGGTGGAGCGGCACTTCATTTTCGACCGCCTTGGTGAGCGGTGAAGCGGCGTTGATGCTCTCGCTGCGGCCCAATTTGAACCGCTCGAACGTGAGCAGCATCATCACCAGTTGCGGGCCGAGCATCAATTCGCTCAATCCGGCCTACAACGGCAAGCTGGGCAAGGTGCGGATTGATTATCTGTCGGCGCTCAATCAGACCCTCAAAAGCAAATAACCTTTTTCGATTTCTATCCACAGCGTCACAGTGTTTCAGCGTGCGCGACCGTCAGGTCACGCACGCTTTTTTTGTGGCGGCGGGCCTTTGCGGCAGTCGGGAAAATATGGTACGTCTTGCGGCACTATGATCTCCATCGCTGATATTCAGGCCGCGCGCGAACGGCTCGGCCAAGCCATCTATCACACACCCTGTCCGCACTCCGTCACGCTCAGCAAACTGTGCGGCCCGCAAATTTATTGCAAGCTCGAAAATTTGCAAATGACCGGCAGCTTCAAAGAACGCGGCGCGCTGAATAAATTATTGCAACTCACCGATGCCGAAAAAGCCGCCGGCGTGATCGCCGCCAGCGCCGGCAATCACGCGCAAGGCGTCGCCTATCACGCCACGCGGCTCGGCCTCCGATCTGTCATTGTGATGCCCAAGCCGACGCCGCTCATCAAGGTTTCCAACACACGCGACCTGGGCGGCGAAGTCATCCTGCACGGGGCGAATTATGACGAAGCCTTTGCCCACGCGACCGCCCTCGCACAGCAACACGGTTATACTTTCGTCCACGCCTTTGACGACGACGCGATCATTGCGGGGCAGGGCACCATCGGCCTCGAATTGCTGGACGAAGCCGTCAAATTCGATGCGGTCGTCGTGCCCATCGGCGGCGGCGGCATGATCGGCGGCATCGCCGTCGCGCTGAAAACCATGCGCCCCAACATTCGCATCATCGGTGTCGAACCGGCCTATGTGCCTTCGATGAAAGCGGCGGTTGAACAGGGCCACATCGTCGAAGTCGCCGGTCAACCGACCATCGCGGATGGCTTGGCCGTCAAACGCGTGGGCGAACGTCCACTCGAAATCGTCCAGCGCTACGTAGACGAAATCGTCACCGTTACCGAAGGTGAAATTTCGAGCGCGATTCTCAAAATGCTCGAAATCGAAAAAACCGTTGTCGAAGGCGGCGCCGCCGCCGGACTGGCCGCGCTTCTCTTCAAAAAACTGACTGGTTTGGCTGGCAAAAACGTCGCGGTCATCATTTGCGGCGGCAACATTGATCCGAATCTGTTGACCAAGATCATCGAACGTGGCCTCGCGAAAGATGGCCGTTTGGTGCGCGTGCGGACGATCGTGCGCGACCGGCCCGGCGAACTCGCGCGCATTTGCCAGCACGTCGCCGAGGTCGGCGGCAACATTATGGAAGTCGAACACAACCGCGCCTTCTCCGAATTGGAAGTCGGCGGCGTCGAGATTGATTTAACCCTGGAAACGCGCGGACGCGAGCAAATCGAGCAGCTTTTGAATGTCTTGCGTCAGGATGGCATCGAGGCCAGCGAAGTGAAGTAACCGGTACGGAACCGGGAGCGATAGCGACCGGGTGCCCTCGAATAAGTCTCACACGGAGTCACCCGGTCGCTATCGCTCCCGGTTCCGTACCGGCGCATTCCGTGAGTCTTGGTGAGCCTTTCTACGTGCTGAGCTTCGGCTTACGAACGGCGCAGGTGACGCGAAGGCAGTGTTGACCAAACGACAACAAGCTGGAAAGCTGGCTGTACATCTGCTTGAAAACAACAGAAGGAATTCATAGGTACATTCATGAGAGCACTAAGAAAAGACAAGCTTGATGTTCAAGGCTTGCGCTACATTGACGATGCACCAGAGCCTGCCTTGCATCCGGCGGAAGTCAAAATCCGCGTCTTTGCAGCGGGGATTTGCGGCACCGATTTTGGCATTTACCACTCCGATACGCGCCAGGGCATTCGCGACGAGATGTTGCGCCTGTTGGGCGGCGAGTTGAACCGCTACCAACCGTTGGTCATCGGTCACGAATTTTGCGGTGAAGTCGTCGAAATCGGCGCGGGTGTGCCGCGCGCGCTGGTCAGCGTGGGCGATTATGTCACCAGCGAAATGCACATCGCCTGCGGCTATTGCCATCAATGCATGACCGGGCGCAAACACGTTTGTCAGAACGTGCAGATCAAAGGCGTGCACCTCGACGGGACGTTCGCCGAATACGTCTGCGTGCCCTTTGAAAACTTAATCAACCTGGAACGCTTCGGCGGCAAGGCCATGATTCCGCCACGCTTTGGTGCCTTTCTGGATGCGCTCGGCAATGCCGTGCATACCGTGATGGAAGGCGATGTCTCTGGCAAAACGGTCGCGATTCTCGGTTGCGGCACGCAAGGCATGATGGCGACAGCGGTGGCGCGTGCGCTGGGCGCAACGCGTATTTACGTGACGGATTTTTCGGTCACCAGCGGCGGCATTGACGCGGGCCATCTCGCCAAACGCTTTGCCATCGCCAAAGAGATGGGCGCGGATTATTGCTTCGACACCAACGAACAAAACGCGCCAGGGCAAAAAGCCGAACTCTTTTTGCGCGTCGCTGACGAACACGGCGGCGGCGTGGATGTCGTGCTCGAAATGAGCGGTTCGGCGGCGGCTTACAACGACGCCGGTCGGCTGGTCAAAAACGGTGGCGCCATCATGCTGCTCGGCATTCCGTCACGCCCCTTGGCGGCCTTTGACATCGGCAACCACGTCATCTGGAAAGGCGTGACGATGCGCGGCATCTTTGGCCGCCGCATGTTCGACACCTGGTACACGATGCTCGATCTGTTGGCGGCGGATAAATCTGGCCTCAAAGCCAAGCTCGAAAAGATCATCGCCCGCCAGCCCGTGTTGCTCGAAAATTTCGAGCGCGGTTTTGAAATGGTGCGCTCGCAGGAAGCCGTCAAGGTGTTGCTGACGCCTGATCCAAATTTTAAGGTGGAGGCATAAGTCAGTACCGCGAGCGGTAGCGAGCGCGCGGTTTGCCAAATGCACGCTCGCTACCGCTCGCGATACCGATGCTGAACTATTATGAATCCCGAACTGATTTACTCGACCTTACAACATGAACTCGATAAGCTAGCCGAGGCGCAGACCTACAAGTACGAAGTGCCGCTCGAAAGCGAACAGGGCGGGCGCGTCCGCGTGCAAGGCCGTGTGTGTGTGATGCTGGCGTCGAATAACTATCTTGGGCTGGCGAATCACCCGCGTATTAAAGAGGCTGCTCAACAGGGCCTCGACAAGTGGGGTTTCGGCATGTCATCGGTGCGCTTCTTGTGCGGCACCGAGCCGATTCATCTGGAATTGGAACAGCGCATTGCCCGCTTCGTCGGTTGCGAAGCAGCGATCCTGCATTCGTCCTGCTTCGCAGCGAACGAAGCGTTTTTTACGGCCCTGTATGCCAACGATTTTGGCGAGACGAATTACGAAGACGTGATTTACAGCGACCAGTACAACCATGCCAGCATCATTGACGGTGTGCGTCTGTGCCGCGCGGTCGCCAAACAAACCGCGTCGAAACTGTATCGCAACCGTGACGTTGCGCATTTGCGCGAACTGCTTGAAGAAGATCGCGACAAGAATTACCGGCTGAAAGTCATCGCCACCGATGGCGTCTTCTCGATGGAAGGCCACCTCGCGCCGCTGCCCGAACTGGTCGCGCTCGCGCGTGAATTCGGCGCGTTGCTGTTCGTGGACGAATCGCATGCCTCAGGCGCGCTCGGGCAAACCGGGCGCGGCACGCCCGAAGAGTTGGGCGTGCATGGCGAGATTGACGTAATCACCGGCACTTTCGGCAAAGCGCTGGGTGGCGCGTCGGGCGGCTTCATCGCCGGGCGGCGCGAATTGGTCGAATTCCTGCGCCAGAAATCGCGGCCTTACACGTTTAGCAACACCGTGCCGCCGGCGGTCGTGACGGCTTCGATTGCCGCCATTGACTTGATTGAGAATGAGCCGGGCATCGTCAATCAATTGCACGCGAACACGGCGTTCTTCCGCCGCGAAATCGTCAACGCGGGGTTCACCATCCTGCCCGGCCACCACGCCATCGTGCCAATCATGCTCGGTGAAGCGGCGCTGGCGCAGGAGATGAGTCGCGCGCTGCTCGACGAAGGCGTTTACATCAAAGGCCTCTGGTATCCGGTTGTGCCCAAAGGCGAAGCCCGCTTGCGCGCGCAGATTTCTGCCGCGCACACACAGACGGATTTGGAGCAAACCATCGCGGCCTTTAAGACGGTCGGCAAAAAGCTGGGCGTTATTTAACGCAGAAAAGAGAGATTACGGAACAGACGGAAATAACGGAACAGACTGAAAAGAACCGACAACTGGCCTGATCCCTTCCGTCTGTTCCGTTATTTCCGTCTGTTCCGTAATCTCCTCTTCCGATTGCTTCTCTTTCCTTAACCAATATGCAACGTCTCAAAGCAATTGATTCACATACCGGCGGCGAACCTACGCGCGTTATTGTCAGCGGCTTCCCCGATTTGGGCAAAGGCTCGATGGCCGAACGTATGCGGCGGTTCAAAGCCGAGTTCGATCAGTATCGTTCGGCCATTGTCAACGAACCGCGCGGCAACGACGCCATCGTCGGCGCGTTGTTGTGCGAACCGGTTGATGCGGCCAACGCGGCGGGCGTGATCTTTTTCAACAACGTCGGCTACTTGGGCATGTGCGGGCACGGCACGATAGGCCTGATGGTGACGCTCGCGCACATGGGCCGCATTCAACCCGGCACGCAGCGCCTCGAAACGCCCGTCGGCACAATCGCCGCCACCTTGCATGCGAACAATGAAGTCAGTGTGGCCAATGTCCAAAGCTATCGTCACGCAGCAAATGTAACTGTAGATGTGCCTGGCCTCGGCGTCGTGCGCGGCGACATCGCTTGGGGCGGCAATTGGTTCTTTCTAGTGAATGACCATGACCAGCAATTGACGTTGCAACATCTAGACGACCTGACCGCTTACACCTGGAAGATTCGGCAGGCACTCACGGCGCAAGGCATCACGGGCGCGCATGGGCAGGAGATTGATCACATCGAATTGTTTGTGCCTTCGCAACTCGATGGCGTGCAAAGCAAAAACTTCGTGCTCTGTCCCGGCAAAGCCTATGACCGCTCGCCCTGCGGCACGGGCACAAGCGCGAAGCTGGCTTGTCTGGTGGCCGACGGCAAACTGAAAGAAGGCGAGACTTGGAAACAAGAGAGCGTGGTCGGCAGCGTGTTTGAAGGCAGCGTGCGCAGCGCGGATGGAATGATTCAGCCGACGATCAAAGGCTCCGCGTTCGTCAACGCTGAGCTTGAATTGATCCTGGACGAACGCGACCCATTCTGCTGGGGCATCCGGTGAATCTCCAATCTCCAACCTCAAATTCACATACCGCGTTTGATGTGGTCATCATTGGCGGCGGCATAGTTGGGGCAGCCTGTGCGCGTGAATGCGCTCTGGGCGGATTGCGCGTCGCCATCATCGAGCGCGCCGTCATCGGCGGCGGTGCGACGGCGGAAGGCATGGGCCACATCGTGGTGATGGATGATTCAGAAGCGCAGTTCGCCTTGACGCGCTATTCGCAACAGCTCTGGCAGGAATTGGCGAATGAATGGCCTGCGACCGCCGAGTATGAGCAATGCGGCACGCTTTGGGTGGCGGCGGATGACGAAGAGATGGCCGAAGTTCACCGCAAGCGCGAATTTTATGGCGCGCGCGGCGTGGCGACTGAAGTGCTAGATGCACAGCAATTGGCTGAAGCCGAACCGCATTTGCGCCCAGGCTTGGCGGGCGGATTATTTGTGCCGAGCGACGGCGTGAGCTATCCGCCCTGCGCGGCGGGCTATTTGTTGGCCGAAGCGCAACGGCATTCGGCGCAATTGTTTTTGGGGAAAGAGGTGAAGGCGATCAAGTCAGAGTGCGTGCAATTGAGCGATGGCACATTTCTCGCGGCGCGCTTCATCGTCAACGCCACGGGCAGTTGGTCGCCCGAATTGACGCCGGGCATTGACGTGCAAAAGCGCAAGGGACATTTGGTCATCACGGATCGTTATCCCGGTTTTGTCCGGCATCAGTTGATCGAGCTTGGTTATTTGAAAAGTGCGCACTCGCACAATGCGGCTTCGGTGGCGTTCAATGCCCAGCCGCGCAAGACGGGGCAAATTCTGATCGGTTCTTCGCGCCAGTTCGGCGTGCACACGCGCGACGTTGATGCGCCGATGCTGGCCTGGATGTTGCGGCGCGCGGCGGAATACATGCCCGGCCTGGCTCAGCTTTCTGCCCTTCGCGTCTGGACAGGTTTTCGCGCGGCGACATCAGATCATTTGCCGCTGATTGGTCCGTATCCCGGCAGCGACAGCCTCTATCTGGCCACCGGCCACGAAGGGCTGGGCATCACGACTTCGCTGGGCACGGGGCGGCTGCTGGCGGATCAATTGCTGCAACGCCCGTCCGCGATTCCGTGCGAGCCGTATTTGCCTGCGCGAGTTGCCGTGCAGAAACGGGAGACTGCTCATGCCTAATGCCGTGACGCTTTCGATCAACGGCCAGCCTTGGCGTGTGCCTGCGGAAAGCACGGTGGCGGCGGCCGTGCTGTTGAGTGGCGTGACGACTTTCCGCCGTTCGGTGACGGGCGAAGCGCGTGCGCCTTTATGCGGGATGGGCATCTGTTACGAATGCCGCGTGACGGTCAACGGGCAGGCGCATGCGCGCAGTTGCCAGATTGTGTGTGCTGAAGGGATGGAGGTGCGCACCGATGCCTGAGCAACACGCTACTGATCTGCTCATCGTTGGCGCAGGCCCGGCGGGTATCGCCGCCGCAGTCGCCGCGCACGACGGCAAGCAGCGCATCACCATCCTCGACGACAACCCGCAACCCGGCGGCCAAATCTGGCGCGGCGAAGCGCAAACTCCATCTGACACTGCCGCTGCTGAATGGCTCAAGCGCGTGCGGGCGACGAATGCGCAATTCATTCACGGCGCGCGCATCTTCGCGCAAACGGACGACGGCGCGCTGCTGGCTGAAATGACGAATGGCGAGACGCTCAGCCTGCGCTATCAAAAACTGATTCTGGCGACGGGCGCGCGCGAACGTTTCCTGCCGTTTCCGGGCTGGACGTTGCCGAATGTGTTTGGCGCGGGCGGCTTGCAAGCATTGGTCAAAGGCGGGTTGTCCATCGCGGGCAAACGCGTCGTTGTTGCGGGCACGGGGCCGCTATTGCTGGCGGTGGCGGCGTATTTGAAAAAGCGCGGCGCGGCGGTTTTATTGCTCGCCGAGCAAGCGCCCTTCACCAAATTGATTGGCTTTGGGTTGCAAGTCGCGCGGAGCGTAAGCAAGTTCAAACAGGCGCTTGAACTGAAAGGGCAATTGCGCGGTGTGCCGCAACGGTTCGACTGTTGGCCGCTGGCCGCGCATGGCGAAGGCAAATTGGCACGCGTGACGCTGCGGCAGGGAGCGCGAACTTTCGATCTTGCTTGCGATTATTTGGCCTGTGGCTTTCACCTCGTGCCCAACGTAGAACTGGCGGCGCTATTGGGTTGTGCCGTGCGCGATGGTTGCGTCGCGGTGGATGAGTTTCAGCAATCCGCTGTGGCTGGTGTGTATTGCGCTGGCGAATCCACCGGCATTGGCGGTGTAGAGGTTGCGCTGATCGAAGGGCAAATCGCCGGATTGGCTGCCAGCGACCGGCACCATGACGCCCGCCCGCTTTTCGCGGCCCGCGCCAAGGCGCAACGTTTCGCCGGCGCGCTGAACCGGGCGGTTGCCTTGCGCGACGAACTCAAACAGTTGCCCCAGGCCGACACGCTGGTCTGCCGTTGCGAGGACGTGAGTTTTGAACGGTTGCAAACCCAGCCCGAATGGCGCGCGGCGAAGTTGCATACCCGTTGCGGGATGGGGCCGTGTCAGGGGCGCGTCTGTGGCCCGGCGGTCGAGTATTTATTCGGCTGGCAGTCAGCGTCGGTGCGTCCACCGGCCTTTCCGGCCAGTATTGGCAGCTTGGCGCAAGTTGCCGCTTCATCATCATCAAATTCAGGAGACTGACACCATGACTATGCAATGGCGCGGCGTGATGCCCGCAATGACGACCGGCTTAAACGAAGACCTGACGATTGACCACGCCTTTGTGGCCAAACATTGCCAGTGGTTGCTCGACAGCGGCTGCACCGGCATCGTTGCGCCTGGCTCGCTGGGCGAAGGCAATACGATGACCTTCGCCGAACGCCTGCAACTGTGGGAGACGCTGGTGCAAGCCACCGAAGGACGTGCGCCGGTGGTGGCGGCGATTTCGGCGCTGAGCACGTCCGAGTCGGTGGCAATGGCCAAGGCTGCGAAAGAAAAAGGCTGTCGCGGTCTGATGGTGCTGCCGCCCTATGTTTACCAGGGCGACTGGCGCGAGATGAAATACCACGTGGCCGAAACCTTCAAGGCGACTGACCTGTCGTGCATGCTCTACAACAATCCGGTGGCTTATGGCACCGACTTCCTGCCCGAACAGATTGCCGAGTTGGCCGCCGAACATCCCAACTTTCAAGCCGTCAAAGAATCGAGCACCGATGTGCGGCGTGTGACGGCCATCAAGGCGCTGATTGGTGACCGGCTCAATTTGTTTGTCGGCGTGGACGACGCGATTGTCGAAGGCATCGCGGTCGGCGCGGTCGGTTGGGTCGCCGGCTTGGTCAATGCCTTGCCGCAAGAGTCAGTGGCGGTGTTCGATTTGGCGCTGAAGGGTGAGCGCGAAAAGGCGTTGGCGTTGTATCGCTGGTTCCTGCCACTGTTACGATTGGATTGCGTGCCGAAATTCGTGCAACTCATCAAACTGGTGCAGCAGGAAGTCGGGATGGGCAACGCGCGCGTGCGCCCGCCACGGTTGGAGATTGTCGGGGCGGAATTGGAAGAGGCATTAGCGACGATTCGTGGCTCGTTGGCCACGAAGCCCGCATTGTAAGCGCAAGTTAGATCGGTTTTCACATCAGCGTCTGGGAAAAGTCGCCCGGCGGTACCGTCCCGCCACAACGCGCTCCCGTAAATGTATTTGCAAATCGCTCTAGTTTTTGCCGCAGACAAGAAGAAGCTGATTACTTATCTGCGTTCATCTGCGGCAAAGAAAAAGGCGCGCAAGCTGGGATGCTTGCGCGCCTTTCCTGTCTTGCGATGCGGTTTTGTTTAGCGCCGCGCTTTGACCGGCACCTTGATGACTTGGCCCGCTTTGAGCTTGGCCGATGCGCTCAACCGATTGAGCGTCGCCAAATCGCGCACCGAAGTGTTGTAACGGCCCGCAATATCGCCCAACGTTTCGCCGTCTTTGGCTTTGTAGGTGACCAGCTTGGCCATCGTGCTGGCGGTCGAAGGCGCTGTTGCCGCCGCCACTGGCGCTGAAGCGCCACGCGGAGCCGAAAAGACTACGTTGCGCATCCCGCCATTGGCAGGCACCACGATCTTTTGACCGGGACGCAGCACGCCGCCATTAACCTGTTCGAGCGCCGATTCTGAAACGCCGGTGCGGCGCGCAATCATTTCAAAGTTGTCGCCCGCCTGCGCTGTCAGCATGCGCCAGGACGTGCGTTTGTCGGGCGGAATGCGATTGAGCGCCACTTGCAAAACTTTGCCTTTGCCCGGCGGCACGCGCACAGCATAAGTCGTGGCCGGAGGCGTCACGCCGCGTTTCAATTCAGGATTGAGGCCCAGGATGTAGTCGTGACTGGCATCCACCGCGTCGGCGACCAAGCGCAAATCCACCGCGTTGTTGACCGTGACGTAATCATAGGCCAGCGGCGGTTCCGGTTTGGGCGTAAAGCCATAACGCTGTGCGTTCTTGGCAATGATGATCGTCGCCAGAATGTTGGGCACATAGTTGCGCGTTTCTTGCGGCAACATCGGATAGATTTCCCAGAAATCGGCATAGCCACTGCGCGAAATGCAGGAGTCAATGCGGCCTTCGCCGGAGTTGTAGGCGGCCATCGCCAGTTCCCAATTGCCGGCGTAGCGGTTCGCCAGCCAGCGCAGGTAACGCGCCGAGGCGCGCGTGGCTTTTTCAAAGCTCGACCGCTCGTCCACCCAGTAATCCTGCTGCAAGCCGTAGTTGCCACCCGTGCCCGGAATGAATTGCCACAGGCCAACTGCCGATGCCCAAGAACGCGCAATGGGCGACCAGGCGCTTTCGACCTGGCAGAGCCACACCAAATCTTGCGGCACGTTTTCTTCTTTGAAGATACGCCGGGCCATCGCAATAAAGCGGCCCGACCGGCGCAACCCATTTTCCATCGTCGCGCGGCCACGGCCCTGATAGTAGTTGATGAAGCTTTGCACCAACGGATTCGGCTTGAAGTTGAAATCAAGCTTGGCGGCGCTAACAGCGGTTTGAATTTGTTCGGTGGAAACGTTTTTGGTTTCGGCTTCGGTCAATTTCAGTTTGGTCAGATCGTCCAGCGGGGAAGGCACATAGGTTTGTTGCCCAAACCCGCGATCATCCCCAGCGGGAGGCGTAGTGGAAGCAGGCGGCGTTTGTTGCGCGACCACCGGCTTCGTTTGATCTTGGGGCAACGTGCTTTCTGCGTAATTCGGCGCCTGTTTGGCCGCCGGAGCGTTTTTCAACAGCGCCATCTGGCGTTGATAAATGCGATCTACCAACCGGCGGTAATAGTCGCGCAATTGCGAATCATCGGCGTTCGCTTCGAGCACGATGTCCACGGCCTTGTCGTAGGAGCGGCGGGCTTGCTCATAGCTGCCCGCTTGGAAAAACTCTTCGCCCTTTTGAAATTGTTCGTTGGAGCGGTCAATGACGCGTTGCGTGTCCTGTCGCAGCGGCGTTTGCGCCAGCGCTACGGGCGAACAAAGAACAGCGACAAGGACTAAGATGCTTTCAGCGAGCACCACAAATTTATGCTTCAGCATTAGTCGTAAATCCTCTCGAAAAATTTTCATACCCAGCTATTTTGATGTCGTGTCGTTCAGGGAGCGTGTTAGCGAGAATGTGAATGGAAAGGGGGAACCCCAGCAGCATTGAGTGATGTCTTGACGGGATCAATCAGCGAGTGGGGTCGCTAACAACGGGGCACAGTGTAACCTTTACACGGTGGAGCGTCAAACCATGAATTTCCCTATCAATCTTGGTTCTCTAATGTGCCCTGTTGGTTTGACCAGCCCATATTCTCCGTTATAATCGCGCTTACCTTCACTCATCCCAACAATCCCAAACGGAGAATTACCGCAGTGAACATCAAAGAGATTGAGCAGCTTTTAGGCGCTGATGGCGAAGCTTTGCTGACACACACGAGCAAGACCATTGATAAAAATCTGTTGCATCTGCCCGGCCCCGATTTCGTTGACCGTGTCTGGATTAACTCCGACCGTCCGAACAACGTGCTGCGCAATCTGCAAAGCACCTTCAACACGGGCCGCTTGGGCAAGACCGGTTACCTTTCGATCCTGCCGGTGGATCAGGGCATCGAACATTCGGCGGGCGCGAGCTTTGCGCCGAACCCGATTTACTTCGACCCGGAAAACATCGTGAAACTGGCGGTCGAAGGTGGTTGCAACGCCGTGGCCTCGACGCTGGGTGTATTGGGCGCGGTGTCGCGCAAGTACGCGCACAAGATTCCCTTCATCGTCAAAGTCAACCACAACGAATTTTTGACCTTCCCGAACCAGTTCGACCAGATCATGTTCGGCGGCATCAAGCAGGCCTTCGATATGGGCGCGACCGGCATCGGTGCGACGATCTATTTCGGCTCCGAAGAATCCAAACGCCAGATTCAAGAGGTCAGCAAGGCCTTTGCCTACGCGCACGAACTGGGCCTCTACACCGTGCTCTGGTGCTATCTGCGCAACAACGCGTTTAAGAAGGATAAGGACTACCACGTTTCTGCCGACTTGACCGGCCAGGCCAACCACCTGGGCGTGACCATCGAAGCCGACATCATCAAACAGAAACTGCCGCAAAATAACGGCGGTTATAACGCCATCTCGTCAAAGGAAAACCCCTACGGCAAGACCAATCCGAAGATTTACACCGAACTGTCCGCCGATAACCCGATTGATCTGACGCGCTATCAGGTGGCGAATTGTTATATGGGCCGCGCCGGTCTGATCAATTCCGGCGGCGAATCGAAGGGCCAGAGCGATTTGGCCGAAGCCGTGCTGACCGCCGCCGTCAATAAACGTGCGGGCGGCACGGGGTTGATCTCAGGCCGCAAAGCCTTCCAACGGCCAATGACTGAGGGCGTGCAAATTTTGAATGCGATTCAGGATGTGTATTTGGCGAGTGAGATTACCGTGGCGTAAGCATTCGCGTTGAGCGAACGAAACGAAAAGGCCGTCAGCACTTGATGAGGTGCTGGCGGCCTTTTGTGCGAGCGTGTCAGTAGCCCGCGCGTAAGCAAGGGCACTGTTGCGCCACTAGAGCCCTTGCTTACGCGCAGGCTACTGACACAGACCAGACACCTTCTCACGTCAAAGTTAGGTGCTGCGGGCCGCCGTCAGCGGAATCAGTACCTCTTCATGAAACTTGTCGCAACCCAGGCAGAGGTTTTGATAAAGCTTGCCCGACGGCAGCCGCACCGTCGAAGCCTCAATGAACTTTTCGACCGGCCAGCCGTGCGCGATGCCCATGCGTTCGGGGTGTCCCATCGAGAGCGCCTCGTAAACCGGATTACCCAGCAGCCGTTCGAGAATCGTTTCGAGCTTGTCGTTGAGCAGATTGCCGATGGGCGCTTTGGTCTTGATGCAGCAGGGGAAGACGTTGCCTTGCGGGTCAACCGAGACTTCTGAGCCGTTGTAGCGGGATTGCAGAAAGTTCAGCGCGCCCGACCAGCGGTTGCAGAAGTTGTCGCGCAACGTCGCCTTCGACAATTCATTCTCCCACGCCCGTCCGCGCGGCCAGAGTGGGCCGATCCAGGCGTCTTCGGTTGCGCCGAAAAACGAGAAGTAACGATTGTCCAGCTCGGCATTGCCCGCCTGATCGGCGATCAGATGCTGGTGGTGGTTCAAACCGTGCGACTCAAACATCCGCGTCAGTTTGCCCACCTGGCGTTGCTGTGCCTCTTTGGTTTCCATGCCCTGATGATGCTGGTCAATGCCGGAAACGGAGATGTGCCAGGTATGATGTTCGAGCAATTCGTCCACGATCTGTTCGGTCACGGTGTCGCCGGTGGTTTGGACGATGAGTTTGACCTGGCCGCCGTATTTCGCGTGCAGCAGATCAAGCGCCGAATAAAGCACACGTTCGCGCACCTCTTTCAGCAGAATCTCGCCGCCCGCCAGGATCACGCGCCCGATCTTTTCTTTTGGCTGGCCCGTCGCGGGATCGCAATCTTCCAGATCGAGATAGGTCATGCGGTCGGGGAAATTCTCGATGATGCGCGCGTGGTTGTTGACGCTCTCATCCACGACGCGTTGCAAGTCTGCGCCATAGTAGGGACGAAAGCGGTCTTCGTAACAATGATGGCAGGTGCGGTGGCAGAGAAAGGTGGCGACGTAGTAGATAGACTCCATAACTAGCCTTGGGCTTGAGTGGCATCAAGCGCCCTCAACATCACATCATTTGCCGAAAATTTGTAGAACTCCGTTCCACGGCTCGCTGCTTCCTGTTTCTCAATGCTTTCCAGTTCCTGCACATCGGCATAATCCACCGTGCGCACGCCGCGTTCAGCCAGCAATTGCCGCAAGGCGTTCAGCTTACCCTCAGTGCCTTCAGCACTGCCCGATGTAGCGTATGCCAGGAAGCGATTGACGACATGGATGCCGCGTTCGCCGTCCTGTTTGGCTTTGCCGACGAGGCCGTCAGAGGCTTGGCGCGACCAGCCGATGACGAAGGTGTCGGGGATGCGTTGACCCGTTTGCGGATCGAAAACCTGATAGGCCTCATCGCCGGGATTGTCAGGATCGGGCGCGGTGTTTTTGATGTAGACCGAACCGTCGAAGGGCAGGCCCAGCTTTTCGTCTACGCGGTCACCGACGGCGAAAATCACTGTGTCCACGGCCAGATCGTGATAAGTGCCCAGGCCGCGCGCCGAAAAGTCTTCGCCTTTGGGCACGAGCGTGGTGTCTTCCATGCGCAAGGCGCAGACGCGGCCCGCTTCATCAGCCAGGATTTCAGTCGGCGCACTCAGGTAACGGAAGGTCAGTTTCGTCGGGCTTGCGCCTTCTTTGCCGGGTTCGTGGCAATGCTTGGTCAGGTCTTTGTGCAGCTTATCGAGGCCTTCGCTGTCGAGATGAATGTGCGCGGCGCAACGCTGCAATTCTTCCTGAAAAGCCGCGCGGTCAATGTTGGCGGCGACGGCCTTGATCTCGATGTCGGTGTAAGCGCGCTGGGCCGGGCCACGGCGGGCGACGGCGATGACTTCGGGCGTCTTGAGGTCGTGCACCAGCCAGTGCGCGATGTCCACCATCACGTTGCCGATGCCGATGATCGCGACGCGTTGGCCGAGGGGGAATTGGCGTTCGCTGAACGGCGGCAGGCCGTTGTAATGATAGACCAAATCTTTGGCGTGAAAGACGCCCTGCGCCGCTTCGCCTTTCAGGCCAAGCGACTTGGTGCCTTGTGCGCCCGCCGCGACGATCAGCGCCGCCGGTTTCAGCACCTCGCGCAATTCATCCAAGGTTAAATCCGCGCCCGCGCCGATCTTCACGTTGCCGACGTAATGGATACGCGGGTCGGCCAGGATTTTGCGGAACTGCGCACGGATGCCTTCTTTCATCTTGTGCTTATTCCAATAGATGCCGTATTCGACCAGGCCGCCAGGTTTGATGTCGCGATTGATGATGATGACTTGATGACCGGCTTCGGCCAGTTTGCGCGCGCCGTAAATGCCCGCCGGGCCTGCGCCGACGACGACGACGAGATGTCCGCTGTTTTGTTCTGCCATAGGTGTATTGGGTAGGGAAAAGGTTGTTATTGAGCGGTCAACAAAACGCCTGTTACTGCGGCGCGGAGAATAACGCAGAAGTCGAATTTGCGCCACTACCTGGGTACGCCCGCATCCTTGCGGGCAGTCGTGGCGTTGGAAACACAAAGGCGGCAGGCTGCAACGCTGATTTCATTACGCCATATCGCTATGCCGCACGCTGGGAAGCGTGCGTACCCAAGGGTCAGCGTCGCCAAGCAAACCATTTGGCAAAGAGCCTGCGCGCCAGCGGCGTCAAGCGCGTGCGGTTATAAGCATCGCCGAGTTTGCGCAGCACTTCGGCTTGGGTTGGATAAGGGTGGATGGTGGATGACAGCGCGCCGAGCTTCAGGCCGTGTGTAATCGCCAGCGTCAATTCGCTGATCATCTCGCCCGCGTGGCGCGCGACGATGGTGCCGCCGAGGATGCGGCCCGTCTTGCGGTCATAGTGCACGCGCGCGAAACCATCTTCTTCACCATCCAGAATCGCGCGGTCAACGTCTGCAAAACTTTCCGTCAACGTGGCGACGTCGTAACCGGCGGCGCGCGCCTCGGCTTCGTAATAGCCTGTGTGCGCAACTTCAGGATCAGTGAACGTGACCCAGGGCATCACCAGCGAACTCGCCTTGGCATTGCCGAAAAAGAGCGCGTTGCGAATGACCAGCCGCGCCGTCGCATCGGCGGCGTGCGTGAATTTGAATTGCGAACAGACATCGCCCGCCGCATAGATGCGCGGATTCGCCGTGCGCAAACGCTCATCCACCAACACGCCGGTGTGGTCGTAATGCACGCCGGCGGCTTCCAGATTCAAGCCTTCGACATTCGGCACGCGGCCAGCGGCGGAAAGGATCAAGTCGCAAATGACTTCGTGTTGCTGGCCGTCACGTTGATAAACGATGACTTTGTCAGCGCCGCGCTGTTCGACGCGCAGGATGGTGGCCTGGTTGATGATCGTCAGCCCTTCGCGTTCGAGCTGTTGGTGAATCAATGCAGCGGCATCGGCGTCTTCGCGCGGCAAGAGGCGCGCGACGTCGTTGAGCAACGTGACCGCGCTGCCGAAGCGCTGGAAGCTTTGCGCTAGTTCGCAACCAATCGGCCCGCCGCCAATCACGGCCATGCGGCGCGGCAGTTCAGTCAACGTGAAGATATTTTCGTTGGTGTAACAGCCCGCTTCTTGTAAGCCGGGAATTGGCAACTCCGCCGCGCGTCCGCCGGTGGCGATGACACAGCGGTCAAATTCCAAACGCTGCCCGGCGACTTCCAGCGTTGACGGGCCGGTGAAGCGCGCGTCGCCTAGATAAACATCCACCTTGTATTTGCCGCCGAAGCGCGCGACCGCATCCACCGCGCTGATGCGCGCGCGCAAGCGGCGCATGCGTTCCATCGCGGCGGCGAAATTGATCTGCGGTGTGGCGTTCAGATGAATGCCGAACTCCGCCGCATGTTGCAAATCGTAAGCGGCGCGTGCCGCGCGGATGACGGCTTTTGAGGGCACACAGCCGGTGTTCAAACAATCGCCGCCGGTCAACGCGCGTTCGATCAGCGCGGCTTTGGCGCCCAGGCCGCCCGCGCCGCCCGCACTGACAAGGCCCGCCGCGCCCGCGCCGATGGCGATCAGATTGTATTTGCCGGTAGGCGTCGGGTTGACGTATTGCGGCGGATGGCAGTTTTCGATGACGACGCGGTCGTGCGGGTCGTCCACCGACAGCATGTGTTCGATCAAGCTGGCTGCCTCTTTGTTCATCGGCTCGTCTCCGAAGTTGGCGAGTTGCTCACGGTTGAGTTCGCCGTTTCAGCGTCGGCTTGCGCCATGACTTTGCGTGCGCTGCGTGTGACGCCGATGACGATGGCGATGGTGGCGAGCAAGCCGACGACTTTTAGCGCCTGTTGCCAAAGCGTCGCGCCGGTTGCGGCGCTTCCCGCCAGGGCTTCGCGCGCGGTCGCGCCCAGGTATACGTAAAGCACCGTGCCCGGCAGCATGCCAAACAGATTGGCGAGGATATAAGCCACCATGCGTACCGTCGTCAGACCCAGCAGATAGTTAAGCAGCGTAAACGGAAAGACAGGGCTGAGCCGCGCGAGGAAGACCATCTTGAAATCGTTCTGGCCGATGGCGCGATCCAGGGCGGCGAACTTGGGATGGGCGGCGGCCCAAAGCGCGACTTTTTCCCGCATCAGCGTGCGCGCCAGTAGGAACGAACACAGTGCGCCGAGATTGGCGCCGGCCAGTACGATGGCCAGGCCCTTCCAGAAACCAAAGATCGTGCTGGCACCCAAAGTCAGCGCGCTGCCAGGGATGAGCAACACGGTCAGCGCGACGTAAGCCACGACAACGACGAAGGGCGCGAGCACGCCGAGCGCTTCGATGTGCCCTTGCAAGAGCAGAAACCATTGGCGCATCGGCAGAAAAAGAAAGGCGCTGCCGGTGGCGAGCAGCAGCGCGAGGAGCAGCAAGGGTTTCAGCTTTTGCATGATGACTGCCTCGTTGCAAGATCAGTTCAGTCTGATTGCCGCCGCGCCCAGAATGCGGCGATTGAGGTGTTCTTGAATGAAGGCGACGAGCCGCACGTCCGCGCGTTTCCAACTAGTTGCTAACTTGACCGTGGCTTCTGTCTCGAAGTTTTTTTGTCCGGCGGCGAATTGACCGAGCGGGCGCAACTCGCGGGTCACGGCGCTGTGACGCAGCTTGCGGCCAGAGTTTTCGCCGCGCGTGACGCTGGAGGCCAGATTGTTTTCGATGACGGCGAGCACGACTTCGGCCTCGTCATTGGCATGCACTTGTGGCAACTGGCTCGCGTGCACGTGTAGCTTCACTTCATCATTGCGTTCCGGATTGACGAGCGACACTTTTACTTCAGCTTTGGGAAAGGCCGCTGCCTGGGCGATGACCTCGCGCGCTTTGGCCGTGTTGCCGCCGACAAATTCGAACTGTCCATCCACGACCATTTGTGGCGTGTAAACGTCCCCACGTCCACCGGTCAGACGCAAGGCTTGTGCGTAGCCCTGTTGCCGCGCGCTATAGGCTTCGGAAGAGAACGGATCAGACCAGCCGATGTAATTCCAGTAATCCACGTGTTCACTCAGCGCGATGATTTCAGCGCCGGGCACGGGCGAAGTTTGATCGAGTTGCATCAGCAAGGCGTCGGCAGGCGGACAACTCGAACAGCCTTCCGAGGTGAACAACTCGACGACGACGGGAACGCGCGGGCCGTTGTAGGCGGAACCGTTGTAGGCGGAAATGGACGCGGGTGTGACGGCTGCGTTAGCGACGGCGTTTTTAGCCGGGCGCGTGCGTAAGGCGCTCAAAGCCAGAAACAAGGCGGCGGCGGCAATCAAACTGAATAGAATACTTTTCATGACAGAAACTCCTTGCGACGAGATCATTGCGCGCGCCCACTGTATGTCAGTTCGCGGGAATCGTTCTGTATGGCTGGTAACCAAGCCAAATCAAAAGACCAAAAATAAAAGCGCTGCGGTAGAGGTGACCTCTGCCGCAGCGCTTTTTAGTCAGCCTGTGAGGCCACCCGAACTACTTCTTTTTGGGCGGCACGATGGCGTCTTTGCAAGCCTTCGCCACACGGAATTTGACGACGGTCTTGGCGGGAATCTTGATTTCCGCCCCGGTCGCCGGATTGCGGCCTTTGCGGGCTTTGCGAGCCGCTTTGACCAATTTGCCGATACCGGGGATGGTGAATGCGCCGGCCTTCTTGGTTTGCGCCAAGGCGACGGCGGCCATTTCATCGAGGACTTCGCCGGCGGTCTTTTTGCTCAGGCCGAACTTCTCAGCAAAGTGAGCGGCCAGTTGGCTCTTGGTCATTAGTTTAGCTGCTGCTGCTGCCATTGTGTTGTCTCCTTTTTGAATTGAATGGGCCTACAACTGTTCATTGAATGCCGTGTGCCGTATTGCTGCCGGGTGAACCGGACGCCGGCGCCACGAATGAATAGCTGTCAGATGCGGGTTGAGATCAGAAGCGACTTGCGGTGCGCGGCGCAAGAGCGAGATGCAATGATGAGTGCTCGTTGCTCGAACGCTTGTTCGAATAGTTCGTCTTGCCCGAGGGGACGCTCACACGCGCTTACCAAAATAACCTCAGCCGCGTTGCCGCGTCTGAAGTTTGAAATTGAAAGAACTACATACTTAAAACGCGCGGCAGTATAGCCTAGCGAATTCAGGCACGCAAGACGAGAAGCCTGATTTTGCAGGGGGAAATGCGTGATGGCGTGGCAAGGCCGCGTCAGTATTGCGTATTCTAGGGCTGGCAGCATGAAAATGGGGGCGTGCTGCAAACACTGTGGTGCGACGGCTCCCTTGCGTTGGTTGGAGCTTGGTTGCCGGTGCAAGCAAGCACTTTTCAAGGTTGATTCGGCATTGCCAAAACTCAGCGGTTTAGTTTAGAGTCTGCACCGCGTTGCGTGCCTGGAGCCGCGTCTTTATTGATGATTGCTCACGTGCCGGTTTGCAAACCAGCTTTTGCAAAGCATGTCTGCGCGCCGCTTTTATGCGTCAGAAATTATTGGCCAGAAATTTTTGGAGGTTCAGGAACGATGCCGTTAGCAACTTGCCCGGAATGTGAAGCCGAGATTCACGTTGATGAAGAGATTGACAAGGGCGAAAACATGCATTGCGAAGAATGCGATACGAAACTGGAGGTCGTGGGGCTTGATCCCATTGAACTCGACGTGGTGTATGACGAAGAGGAAGAAGATGCGCTTGAGGAAGATGAGTATTGAACGTGGCGGCCCGCGTGCTTGCTATTTGGCCGTCGCTTGATAGCCGGTGCGATTGGCGCGCAACTGCACACCGGGGCGCGAGGTTTGCACCTGCAATTGATGATACTGGCCGTCGCGTAGCTCAGGATAAAAAGCCAACGCATAACTGGCGCGCATCTCTTCGGCGAGGGCTTTGAAAATGGGAGTGAAATCATGTGTGTCGGCTGAGAAATCGCGTCCGCCCGTCGCCATCACAATCCGCGTGGCGTCCAAGGGCGTAATGACGCGTTCGTGCGAGGGGGTCGCCGAGAGCATGTACGAAGGCAGCGTCATTGAATAAACCGTGACGCCGGCCAGATTGGCGCGGCGGATCAACTCGCGCCGGTCAATGATGCTGGCCGAATCGAAGCCGTCAGTGATCACGACGATGACTCGTCGTACCTGACGGCCTTTTCGTGTGCGCGGGGCATTGCGTTCAAGTAAGGTAATGGCGCGGTCGAGCGCGTCATAAATGCGCGTTGAACCTTCAAACCGATCGGCTTTGGAAAAGGCGTTCTCGATGCGGTGTGGATCGGCAGTGAACCCTTGCAGGATTTTCACTTCATAGTTGAAGGCCATGGCGGCAAAGACCGAATCGCCTTTCATCAACGTGGTGAATTTCAAAGCGGCCTCGCGTAACGTGACGGTTTCCGCCGGTTTCAGGCTGCCGGAGAGGTCGAGCGCAAAAACGACGGCGAGCGGGCGCGAAATCGTGCTTTCATCATTGACCGAAAACAGGTCGAGCTTGCGCGGCTGCCCATTCTCGAACAATTGAATTTCATCGGGGCGCAAATCAAGCACATAGTTTCCGTTCTTATCGGTGGCGACAACGTCCACGGTGACCAGGTCGGTGTCAATGCGCAGCGTGATATTCGGTTTTTCCTGTTCGGGTTTCTGGGTGGCGGGCACAGGCAATGACCAGCCGCGTTCCCCGATGACGCGCTGCAACTCGTCTGATTTACGTTGCTCTTGCGCCAGGCAGAGCGATGTGATGATAAAAATTGCGCCAAGCGCCCAGGTCCCGGATTTCATGACAAGCTTATTAGCATTCGACGGAGTTTCTATGCGGTTAAATTTTCTGAGTCCAACGCTCCAAGATGAAGGCAAATACGCCATTGCCGCTTTATTGGTTCTGTTTGGTTGTAGCGCGATTTCCGGCAAAGCACAAACCAGCCAGGCTGCTGCTGAAAAGGCCCCGGCCAGCAAAACCGCCAATGGCATCGTCAAGGGCCGCGTAAAATTGCAGGACAGCAAGTCCCACGAAGGGGTCGTTGTGCGCGTCGTGAAAGCCGCTGGCGCTGGCGCCCAAAGCGCGCGCGCGCGGCAGGAGACGGAAGCGTCCGCCCGCGAAGTGCAGACGGATAGCAAAGGCGATTTTGAAGTCACCGGCCTCGCCACCGGCGATTATGTCTTCAGTTTTTCCAGGCCGGGTTATCGAGGCTTTACCACGCGCAAATTGGAAGTGCTGTCAGGCGAGACAACCAAACTGCGTAGCTTGATCGAAATGGCGAAAGAAGGCGACCCTTTTGCCGTCATCCGTGGCGCGGTGCTTTACGGGGTGGGCTTTACCTTGCCGCATGCCGTGGTAACGATTGAGCGAATTGATGGCGGAAAAAAATTCAAAGAAGAAACGGTCTCGCGCGATGGAGGTGAATTTGCCTTTCGCTTGAAAGCGGACAAGGCGACTTACCGTATCACTGCCGCCGCCCCTGGTTTTGTCACCGCTTCACAGGAGATCACAATCGAGGGCGACGAAGTACGCAACATCGCGCTGACCTTGCAACAGGTAAAGTAAACAAACTGTTTGTTGATGGGCTATCTTCACAGTTGTCGCCTCAATTCAACCGCCCCCCGCTCCAATCATCAAAATCCCGCTCGCGGCGTTTCGACGGGCGTTCCTGCGCCACCTGGCTATAACTCGCCGAACCGCGTGCCTCGCTGCGCGCCAGTTTCTTTTGCGCGTGCAACCCTTCCAGCACCAATTCGCAGCCGCAGATCAGCGTGCCGTCGGCTTCGTCTTCCAATAAACCGCTGCGCACGGCGTCGAGCAGTCCTTTGACTTTGTTGAATTGGGCGAGCACGTCGGCGCTGCTGGCGAGTTCGTGAATCAGCAGGCTCTTGCCGTGGTTGAAATGGTCGAGTACCTGGCGCAGGTCAATGCCACTGTAACGTTCGCTGAAAACCTCGCCGCAGGCTTTGCGAATGAGTTCGCGGGCGATGCGTTCGGCGCCGATTTGTTCGCCTTCGTATTCCAGTTCCAGCTTGCCGGTGATCGCGGGCAGCGCGGCGTAAATGTCGCTTAGGCGCGGCGCGACGACGCTTTCGTCATTCAACAACGCACGGCGCTCGGCATTCGAGACGACGCTTTCGAGCAGCGAAATCGGCAGGCGCTGGCTAACGCCGGAGCGCGCGTCAATGCGTTTGTCGGCGCGGGCGATGAAAGCAACTTGCTCGACGATTTCGCGGATGGCGGACGGGATGACGACTTCCAATCCGTCGCTGCTGCGTTCCGTCCAGGCTTCCTGCCGTGTGATTTCCATGCCGTGCGTGAGCGAGGCGGGGTAATGCGTTTGAATCTCGGCGCCGATGCGGTCTTTGAGCGGCGTGATGATTTTGCCGCGCGCGGTGTAATCCTCCGGGTTGGCCGAAAAGACCAGCAGCACGTCCAGCGGCAGGCGTATCGGATAGCCTTTGATCTGCACGTCGCCCTCTTGCAAGATGTTGAAGAGTCCCACCTGAATTTTCCCAGCCAGGTCAGGCAATTCATTAATCGCAAAGACGCCGCGGTTGGCGCGTGGCAACAGGCCGTAATGGATCGTCAATTCGTCGGAGAGCAGGTGGCCGCCGCGCGCGGCTTTGATCGGGTCAACGTCGCCGATCAGGTCGGCGATGGTCACGTCGGGCGTGGCGAGCTTTTCGACGTAACGCGCGTCGCGGTCAACCCAGGCGATGGGCGCGTCATCGCCGCGTTCGGCGATGAGTTGTTTGCCGTAGGCCGAGAGCGGCGCGAACGGATCGTCGTTGATTTCCGAGCCGACCAGCACGGGAATTTCGTCGTCAAGCAGCGCCGTCAGATCGCGCAGGATGCGGCTTTTGGCCTGACCGCGCAGCCCCAACAAAATGAAGTTTTGCCGTGCCAGCAGCGCGTTGACGACTTGCGGGATGACGGTGTCTTCGTAGCCGACGATGCCTGGGAAGAGCGGCTCGTTGCGCTTGAGCTTGCCGATCAGGTTGCGGCGGATTTCAGTTTTGACATCGCGGTGTTGGTAGCCGCTGGTTTTGAGTGCACCGAGTGTGAGCGGTTTTGTCATAAAAACGGATGCCTTGGGAATTACAGCCAGCTTTAAGGCGTGCTGCGGGTTGATGATTCAAACGACGGGTTCGATCTTACTTTCGCTGAGTGGCTGCGGCAAGCGTGTGTCCATCGCCCGACCGTGAGAGCAGTGCTCTTGCAAAGTCCTCAAAACATCCGCCAAAGACCTTTGACCGTTCGAGCGCTCGCGCTGGCGACTTTGCAAGAGCACTGACCGTGAGAGAGGCAAGTGTGGAGTTGGAACCGCTGGACTTTAAGTGGGGCTTGCCCTCGCTCATGGCCGGGTTACGGACACGTTTTTTTGCCGACTGCTGAAACCTTCGCTTGCGCCCCGCCACTTACGGCACGGCAAGCGCGAACAAGCAACACATTTCAATTCAGGAGAGAGAAACCATGACCAATCAATTCTTCAAAACCGTCGCCGCCATCGCCGCCTTATGCCTGCTCAGCACCGTCGCCTGGGCGCAAAAAGATGAACGCGGTTTGAACTGCGACAACAACAATCGCTGGAATAGCGACCGGGCCAATCATTGCGTGATGCGCGAATTTAATGCGACGCCCGGCGGCGTCATCAATGTGGATGGGCGCACGAATGGCGGCGTCTCGGTGAAAGGCTGGGATCGCGCGGACGTTTTTGTGCGCGCCCAAGTACAAACCTGGGCCAATACCGATGATGAAGCCAGAGCGCTGGCCGAGCAGGTGCAAGTCGAAATCAGCGGCACGAATATTCGCTCCAATGGTCCCACGACACAGGGGCGCAAAGGCTGGTCAGTCAGTTTTGAAGTCTTCGTGCCGCGCCGTTCCGACCTCATGCTCAAGGCGCACAACGGTGGCATCAGCGTGCGCGAGGTGCGCGGCAACATCCAATTCGACACCACCAATGGCGGCGTCAGCCTGACGAAGCTGGCGGGCAATGTGAGAGGCACGACCACCAACGGCGGCGCGAATATCGTGCTGGACGGTCAGCGCTGGGATGGCGAAGGGCTGGATGTGCGCACGACCAATGGCGGCGTGAAGGTGATTATGCCTGAGGGTTATGCGGCGCATCTGGAAACGGGCACGGTCAACGGCGGACTGACCTTTGATTTCCCCGTCACGGTGCAAGGTAAGATTGACCGCGAGTTGAACACCGACATCGGCGGCGGCGGCGCGCCGATTCGCGTGCGCACGACCAACGGCGGCGTTTCGATTCGACGGCAATAGGCGTTGGAACAGTACCGCGCGCGTCAGCAAGCGGAGCTTGAAGTTGTCTGCCAAACGCAATCGAGTGCAGGCTCCGCTTGCTGACGCGCGCGGCACTGCAACAGCGTAGTTCATGCAAAACGCGGCTGACGCGGAGGCAACGCAGCGGTTTGGACTTTTCGCAGGGGTGCTTAAATTCGAGCCGCGATGTTGCCTCCGCGTCAGCCGCGTTTTGCGTTGAATCAGTACCGCGCGCGTCAGCAAGCGGCGGCTTCATCGTTGACCGCTTGATGTACCAATGACGAACCGCTTGCTGACGCGCGCGGTACTGTCCAGCATCAGAAGAGGCGGCGCGACAAATTGAAGCCAATCGTGAAACCTTGCAGCGAATCATCCGCGCCGACCAGCCCGCGCGTTTGCGAGCGTTCTGAGAAGGTCGTGCCCGGCCCGTTCGTGAACGTCAACGTGAACGAGTGGCGGCGCGTCGCGCTGGCTTTCTGAATCGCAAAGCCCACGACCGGGCGATGAATGCCAGTGAAGCTGCCCGGCGGGGCATAGCGCGCCGCTTCATTGACGCGGTAATTGGCCTCGGCCATTAACGCCACCGAAGGCCGGATGTTGACCGCTGCCCCGGCACCCAGCGCCACGGCGGTTTCGCCCTGCTCATTCCGCGTCGAACTGACAGTGTATGGCCGGTCGCCCAGCGTAATCGTCGGCACAAAGTAAACCTGGGCGTGGCGCGTGATGCTGCGCGCCAGCGTGAATTCAAAGCTAGTGGCAAAGTTGCGCTGGAAATTGTCGCGCCCTTCTACTCCAAAACGCGCTTGCAAACTCAGCGGATGCCCTTTGGATTCCTGCAACAACTGCGCACCGGCATACAGTTCGATGGGGCGGCCCATGCCGCCGGGCGAACGGTACGCGCCAACGTGTATGTGGTCATTGATGCCATACACAAAACCGAATGAGGGTAGCGCGATGCTATCCAGTCCGAACAGCCCGGCGTGGTCGGTCGGATCGCCAAAGGGGAAACGGTGCGTGAAATCCGTCCAGAGTGAACCTTTGGGGATGGGGATCGCTGAGGGCAGGTTGATGACGCGCACGTCCACGGCTTCATAAACATCGGACTTTTTCGGTTCCGGCGTCGGCGCGGGCTTTGGTGCCTGAGCGATGACGGCGGGTTTGGTTTCAGTGCTGACTTCCTGCACCGTTTTGGCGCGCGTGTTGATCGTGTAACGCTTGCCGTTGATTTCGACCACGGCTTCGTTGTCTGAAGTGAACGTGACAGGTGGTGTGTCCTGGCCGCTAGCGAAGCGGTCGGGGAATTGTTGGCGCAACTCGGCGGTGAACTGGTGACCAGCTTGCGCAAAGGCTTTGCCAAAATCGTTGCGTGGCCCGCCGCCCGCCGGATTGAGGTGGCAGGTGCCGCATTTGCCTTTGAGGTCGGCTTTGGCAAAGGGGTCGGCGTTGTATAGCTTCAGGTAATCGGGCAATGCGCCCGCCTGGCTGGCAAAAAGTGCCAGCGCGCTCAGCAAAAAAAGAAATTTGCAAAATCGTATTTTCGTCATTCGTGTCAGCTCCTGAATCAACGATGCCCGCGCAGCCATTGGGATCGTTGTTATTGAATCCGTGTTTATGAGTGTCATTAAGGGGAGCACAAAATACGCGGGCAGAGCAATAACGCCATGTTAGTGAGGAAGGGAGCCCCGCCAGATCCTTTCGGCTCAACAGCCTTTGAAATCCGGTTTGCGCTTTTCCAGGAACGCGCGCACGCCCTCTTCCTTGTCCACGCTGGAAAAACAAAGTGCAAAAAGATCAATTTCGGCGTCCAGCCCCGCGTGCAACGTGGTGCGCGCGGCGTTCTTGACGGCGGCTTTGGCCATCGCCAAGGCGACCGGGCTTTTTTCGGCAATGCGTTCAGCCAGCGCAAAAGTCTTTTCGGCCAATTCGGCGGCAGGATGAACTTCGTTGACCAAGCCCAGCCGGTGCGCTTCGGCGGCGTCAATCATTTCGCCGGTCAGAATCATTTGCATGGCTTTGCCTTCGCCGACGAGGCGCGTCAGGCGTTGCGTGCCGCCGCCGCCGGGGATGATGCCCAGATTGATTTCGGGTTGGCCGAAACGCGCCTGGTCGCTGGCGATGCGCAGGTCGCACGCGAGCGCCAGTTCGCAGCCGCCGCCCAAACAGAAACCATTGATCATCGCAAGCAGCGGTTTGGGGAACTCTTCGGCGGCGGTGAAGATGCTCTTGGCCTTCATCACCGCGCGCTGCTGGACGGCGCTGCGCCCCGCGAATTCGTTGATGTCCGCGCCCGCAACGAAGGCTTTTTCGCCCGCGCCAGTCAGGATGACCACACGGATTTCGGCATCGTCGCGCAATTCATCAAGGGCCTCGGCCAATTCGGCGCGCGTGGCGATGTTCAAAGCGTTCAGTTTTTTGGGACGGTTGATGGTCAACAGCGCGATGCGGCCACGCCGTTCGAGCAAGGTGTTTTCGGCCATAAATAGAAATCCTCTTCGATCTCAAATCTCAACTTCAAAAACGCAGACACACGCCCAGCAGTCCAGGCTGACTGCGTGAAAGTGATCTTGGTGATGTCATGCCGTTTGATGGATTTGGCTTGGTTACGGTCTGCTTCTTTGTCCCAGCGGGGGCATTATGCGTTGGGCCAAACGGCGAACGCAAGCGGCCCGTCTCAACACCGGCTGTGCTGTGCTTGCGCGCGTGCGGCGGTTCTGGCTATAGTGCGATTCATCCTTAAAGCAGTCGTCTTACGCATGCAATCGTCAATGGTCATGGCATCTGTCTTTCAGTTGGATAACAACAGCGTAGCGCTCATCACAGGGGCATCCTCCGGCATCGGGCGCGCCACCGCCTTGGCGTTGGCCGCGCGTGGCGTGCGCCTGGCGCTGTTGGCGCGTTCGGCTAAGAAGCTGACTGAAGTGGTGGGGCAATGCACTCCAACAGACGTACTGCCAATCGCCTGCGATGTGCGTGCTGAAGCCGCCGTTAACGACGCCGTTGCCGCGCCGTTGGCGCGTTGGGGCCGCGTTGACGTGCTCATCAACAGCGCGGGCCTGAGTCTGAATGGCGCGGTGGATGGTTACACGCTGGAGGATTGGCGCACTGTGCTCGACACCAATCTGACTGGGACGTTTCTAACCTGTCGCGCCGTGCTGCCCACGATGAAACAACAAGGCGGCGGCCAGATCATCAATATTTCATCCGGCGCAGGCCGCAACGGTATTAAGCAGATGGCCGCTTATTGCGCGGCCAAATTCGGCGTCATTGGTTTTACTGAAGCGCTCGGTTTGGAGGTCCGCCAACACAACATTCGCGTGTCCGCATTGTTGCCAGGCTCCGTCGCGACGGACTTTTCCCGCGTAGCGAAACGGGCAGCGGCGGACGACGACGACAACGCCCCACGCGAGATTGGTTATTCAATGACGGCGGGGGAAGTCGCTTCGGTGATTGTGGCGATGCTCGAACAACCGGCGCAAGCCTGGCTGAGTGAAGTCGTATTGCGCCCGCTCAATCTGGAATTGCGACGCACCGAGGGGCAAGTATGAATCTTGTGAAGAGGATCAACGGTGATGGCAACTGACACCGTTTTGTGCACAGGTTGCGGCATCACGCTGCGACCGTTTATGACACGCTGTCCGCGTTGTGGCGCGGAACGCGAGGCCGTCTCCGCGCCCAGGTCTGCCGCTCCTGACCAAGTGGATATGTTGCGGTTTCATAGTGAAACGGCCCGCACTACCACCGCCTCGCAAGCCGCCGCCGCCGTCCCGGCCTTACAACAGGCGCTGGCTCCCGCCCAAACCACCGTCGTTCCGCTGGATGATTTGCGGCGCCGCGCCGCGCAACAGGAAGAATTCCAACCCACGCTGCCCAACACCGTAGTGATGTCGCCGCCGGATGAGGTGCGGCGCTTTCCGCTCTTCACCCGCGCGCAGATCATTCTGATCCTGGTCGGCCTAGCATTGCTTGGAATAGGTCTGTTGATTGGCTTCCTGCTTTGGTCGCGCGAAAAGGCCGACACTTCGCTGAAGCTGAACGAGCCGCCGCTCGTCAGTCAATCCGCCGCCGCGCTCGCCCTGCCCGTCGCCAGCCCGACGCTCGATCCAAGCGCGTCGCCTTCGCCCACGCCACCGCTCTCAATTGACGATCAGGTGTTGTTTGAAGAAGCGAAGAAGGTTTTGGCCGCTTACAATCCCACCGGCTTTGCGCGCTACAAAATCACGGTGAAAGACGGCGTCGTCACCCTCGACGGCAGCGCTGAACACCAACCGGAAAAAGAAGGCGCCACCAACGTCTTACGGCTGTTAGCCAAGGCCAAACAAATCGTCAACAACCTGGCCGTCAAATCAGACTTGTCTCTGCTGCCCTCGCCCATGGCGCAACCTACTGCACAACCCGCGATCACGCCCGCCAGCACCGAAGCCAGTTTGAATCCGCCGTCCACCAATGCTGCTTTGCCAGCCAATCCCGCTGCCGAAGCGAATTCCCCAGCAGCGGAAGCCGAAACCCAACGCGCCCGCCAGCGGGAAGCTGAACGCCTACAGCGCGAACAGGAAGCCGCCCGCCAACGCGAAGCCGAGCAGCAACGCCAGCGCGAAGCCGACGCCCAACGCCAACGCGAAGCCGAGGCTCAAAAGCAGCGCGAAGCCGAAACTCAAAAGCAACGCGAGGCCGAAGAAGCCGCGCGCCGCCAGCAACAGCAAGAAGAAGCGCGCCGCCTGGAAGCAGAGCGGACGCCAACCCGACCGCGCCGAGCTGAACCGGATGCGCTACGCTCCGGCACCGTCGCCTGGAGCGGCGTCGTGGATGGCGTTGACGAAATCGTCATCGGTGGTGGCAGCGCCGCCGTGCGCCACCTGAGCGGCGAAGCCGTGCGCGACACCCGCGCCTCTTTCAGCGCAGCCGTTCCCCGCGCGCCTGTTTCTGTAAAGCTGCTTTCCACCAGCGGACGTGGCACGATCCAAATCGTCCAGCAACCTGCGGCGACAAATGGCTATACAACCATCGTGCGTATTGACGACAGTGCGCAGCGGGGCGGACAGGCGCATCAGTTTACGTTGCGGTGGTCGGTGCAGTGAGGCTAGTTTGAGCGGACGTTAGGAAGAAGTTGGTCTGGCGCTTTTCAAGTCGTGGCCAAAGGCGGTTCAATTTCTTGTGCACGCCAAGCCGCAAATGCCAAGGCTTCTCGCAGATCGGCTAATTCGAGATATGGGTAAAGCTGCAAAATCTCTTCGTCTGAATGTCCAGCCGCTAGCAACCCGACTACAGTTCCAACGGTTACGCGCATTCCGCGCAAACAAGGTTTGCCGTCCATAACTTTGGGATCAGATGTGATTCTGGTTAGCTGCATTGTTTGACTCCATCAGTTCCTTAGTTTTCCTGAAAATCAACCAACTCATCCCTTGGTGGTTTAACACGTAATATGCCTGACGTAGCAGCACAATTTCTTGCGAAAAGTATCCTATTGATTTGGCTGTGGGCCGACAAGAATAGTTGCCCTGTGCCCTGGAAGTTCTTTTTCATAACCGCCCGCTGCCGGATAGCCTATAGTGCCAAGCGCAGACTGAAGCGTTTTCGCACCTACTGGTTGATCGCTCGCATCACGTACTAGGATTGTTAGTCCTGGCGGGAATGATCCAAAGGGGTTTGCTACAACTCCAATAAGGTTCCAGTCTGTAGCCGCTAGCGCCTTGCCAAGTTGGAATGCGAATGACCGCGCCTCCTCGTTATTTGGGGGATAGAGTATTTCGATATTTGCCGCAGGAGCTGACTTCAACAGTGAGATTAACTTGCTCTTCTGGGCTGACGTTAAAGCACGAGGAGTCGGTCTGGTGTTGATGGTTACGTTATCACCAGTGTTAAAGACTGCTCCAGGAGAAGGGCTGTTATTGAGATTGATTGATTTCTCAGAGGTGCTTTGGGGAGGATCTTGTAGATGTCTGATTCGAGATGGTCTGTCTTTGGGGGAGACTGATTGCGCTTGCGCTATTGGCGTTGATGCAACTGGTACTTGTGGCCCAGGCTGAGCGGCCAGATCATTTTCCGTGATTTGTCTGGTCAAGGGTTCCTCGGAGCGTAAGCTTGAGTTTGGTCTTACTCCCAATGTATTTGCCAAAGCAGGCGGCCATCCAAATACAAAGCTTGTAAAGAGGCAAAATAAGAAAGCCACGTATAAAATAGCCATTGCCCAAGCCAGTAATGCTGTTAGCCATCTTTTCCCGGGCAAATCTTGAACAATCTGTGTGAAGAGGAAGTAGACCAACATTAGTACTGGCAGGACACAGATACCGACAAGTGCAATCTTGAGATCTTTTATCAGGCCAGTAATGATGGCAAATGCTGCTGCAATTCCAACAAGGCCCCAAGCATATTTAACAGCCGGAGTCTCCTTGGCGGCGTCGCGTAAAACTTGTATTGGGTTCATAAGTAAAACGTTGAGAAACCAGAAACGACCTAAGCCCGACCAAGTGACTTAAGCACTTGATCGGGCTTTCGGTATATTGCCGAAATTGTCCTGCGTTACCTGCGTACTACACGCACTTACTAAACCCGCAATCTCGACACGTATAGCAACTCGCGGTGTATTCCAAACTCCCGCTGCCGCATTCCGGGCATAACGTCATCCGCGCTTTGGCGTTTGGGCCAGCGGCTGGCGTCGGCGTGGGGGCTGCTGCCGTTTTCACTTCGGCGGCGGGTTGCGCGGCCAGCGCTTGTTTGGCGGCGGCGCGGGCGGAATCGGGCTGATTCACCAGGCGGCGCTTGGTCAGCATGATGCATTCGGCGACGGCTTGTTCGGTCGAGGTGCAGAGGCGTTCGTTGAACCAGACCGAGTGGTTGCCGATGACTTTGGTCAGGCTGGCGGCGACCTCTTCGGCTTCAAAGCCGCCCCGCAACATCTTGGAGGCGAGCAGGCCGACCGAGACGGAGAGGCCCGCGCCGGTGGCGAAGACTTCCAGCACGCGGGTGCCGTCGTGATTGATCGTGACGTAAAGGTTCTGGCCGTCAAACTGAATGCGCCAAGTGGAGCCGAGCAGTTCGCGCGGACGTTCCACTTTGGGCCGTGTGAGTTGAGGCTTGGCTGCGGGGGCCGCTTGGGGGGCGGGCGCAGCTTCGGCGTTGACCTCGACGGGCGTCTCGGCTTGCGCTTCGTCTTTCTTCTCTGGCTTCTCGGCGCTGACCGCCGTCAACACTTGGCCGTCACGCGAGCCGTCGCGGTAGTAGCTGACCGCTTTGACGCCCATCTTCCAAGCCAGACGATGGACGCGGTCGGTGTCTTCGCGCGAATAGCTGGCCGGGGCGTTGACGGTTTTGCTGATCGAATTGTCTACGTGATCCTGGAAGGCTTTGAGCACGCGCAGGTGATCGTCGGGCATCAGCGTCAGCACGTCCACGAAGTATTCGGGCAGCTTGTCGCGGTTCGCCACGATGGCTTCGGCGGCGCGGGCGATGGATTCGGGATCGTGCTGATCCAGTTCCAGGCCCAAGGCTTTGGCCGCCAGCGGATGCGCGTAAGTGCGCGTGCCGATGGTGTCGCGGCGCACGTAGGCGTAACTGAAATTCGGTTCACAACCGCTGCTGGTTTCAGCCACCAGCGAAATCGTGCCCGTGGGGGCGACGGTGGTGACTTCGTAATTGCGCGGCGTGAGTTCCATCGAACGATCCAGCCCGACCTCTTTATAAATCAGGTCTTCATACAGATTGCGGTTCGGCTCGAATTCAGGCATCGCGCCTTTCTCTTTGCCCAGCATCAGCGAGGCGCGCCATGATTCTTTGCGGAAGAAATCCATCATTTGATCGGCCAGCAACGCGGATTCTTCGCTGCCATAGGTGACGCGTTTTTGCAGACACAGATCGGCGAAACCCATGATGCCCAGGCCCACGGGGCGCGTGCGATGCACGGTGTCGTGGATTTGCGGCAACGGCCAGTCGCAAGAGTCAATCACGTTGTCGAGGAAGCGCACACACCAATAAATGTCGGCGGCGAAACGATCCCAATCGAGGTCGTCAGCGCGCTCGTCGTAATACTTGGCGACATCAATCGAACCGAGGTTGCAGGCGTTGTAATCGTGCAGCATCTGCTCGGCACAGGGGTTTGAGGCTTTCTTTAAGCCCATCGAATTTTTCAACGGGTTATGTTTGTTGACGTTGTCAATGAAGATGATGCCCGGCTCGGCCCAGCGGTGTGTCGAAGAGATGATGCGCTCCCAGATGTCGGGAGCGCAGACCATGCCCGGCTTGGGGGGCGCTTCATGTTTGTAAGTGTATTCGCCGCCTTGGCCGTCATTCGCTTTCGGATCCCAAATCGGGCGCTCCCAGGGCTTGCCGTCGAATTCAGTTTGGAACCATTCGTTGTGCTCGACCGCTTTCAAAAATTTGTCGGAAACCGTGACCGAGATATTGAAATTGGTCAGGCTCTTCTGATCGTTCTTGGCGTGAATGAAACGCAGGATGTCGGGATGGCCGACGGCCAGAATGCCCATGTTTGCGCCGCGCCGCACGCCGCCCTGTTTGACCGTCTCGGTCATCGTGTTGACGATCTGCATAAACGACACGGGGCCGGAGGCGATACCACGGCCTTCGCCCACGGGCGTACCGGCGGGGCGCAACAGTTCGTAGGTCATCCCGGTGCCGCCACCCGACTGGTGTATGAGGGCGCAATACTTGGCGTGCTCCATGATGCCGTCAATTGAATCAGGCACGGGCAAGACGAAACAGGCCGCGAGTTGGCCTTTGGGTTTGCCGGCATTGACCAGACACGGAGTGTTGGGCACGAAAGCGCGCTCGTCCATCAGCCGCATCAGATTGGCGGTGAACTCTTCGCGTTTGATGAAGTCCTTTTCCGCTTTCGCCACGTGGCTGACGACACGTTTGACGATGTCGTCCCAGGTTTCCAGCGGATTGCCTTTCAGGTCTTTGAGAGAGTAGCGCTTGGCTACGATTTGTTGTGCGTTGGTACCTAATGGTTTTTTGTATGGGCTTGCAAATTCGACGATCTTTAGTTTACTGACGCTCATGTTGTATCCGACCTGCCTTCCTCCGAAATCCGATCCGAAGTTTATTGCCTCACAGTGACAGCCAGGCAAACCGCCTGCTGTTGACAAGTACCTGACGGGCACGCCCCGCCAAGATTCTTGGGGATGCAAGCTTCAAGGGCAACACTCAATCTACTGAGCAGTAGCAGGACCGTGAACCGGCCTGGGGGAGGACTGCTGTGAACGCAAAACGATCAAGCATTCGCGTTGAAACCGAATAAAGAACTACTGACGTTGTGTTTGATTGTGCGTGGAGTGATCGCTCAAAAATGACAAATACCGGAAAACGTCTCAGATGCTCTCACTCAGTGTTGCGCATTTCTTCTGCGGGTAGTCTCGCCATACACCACACCACCAATCCAGGGCGCTAGTGGGACCAAAACTGAGAAAGCATCAAGCCGTGAAGTATTTCCTTTAGCTGTTACTGCTTAATTACTTCGATTTCCAGCGTTTGAGCGATTCGGAATATAGGCCACTAGATGCGGGACTGTCAAACGAATTTTGCAACAAGATATAGTGGTTTTACTTAAGTGTTAGATCGTAAAGGCAAAATAGTTTTAAGGCCAATTTGAGCTGCTGCTTTCGTGTGCAGCAAGAGAAAAATGGCGCATTGCAGCGTGAGCTTGAGCGCTGGTTGGCCTGTCAGATTTAGCGGACACGTGGCAGTGTAGAAACCGGTTTGCGCGCTCAGCAAAGGATGCGGTAAGCTGCTTGCGCAAGTTACCAAGCTGTTCCAGTTGCACTTCCAATAACAACCTTGATTACGGAGGCTGTGCGCCGTGCAGGCAGCGTAGCGTCTGAGGACAAACTATGAGTACACCGTGGGTAGTGTTGATTTATGGCATTCTGGTGGCGGCTGGTGGCGTGATGGGCTACGCCAAGGCGGGCAGCACCGCTTCGCTGGTGGCTGGCGCCGTATCTGGACTTTTGTTGGCTGGCGGTGCGGCGCTGATGCTAAAGGGGAATTACCAAAATGGCTGGTGGCTTTCGTTGGTGGTGACATTGTTGTTGTTGGGCCGCTTTGGGAAGGCCGCACTGACCAGCGGGCTCAAATTTATGCCCGGTGGGATGGTCATCATTGTTAGCCTCATTGTGTTGGCGGCATTGTTTATGAATCGCACAGCAAGTCGCTGAAACTGTCTTGAATGAATAGCACTTCTGGGCAGGCCTGCTTGGGCTTGCCGCTCGTATACTTTTTTGAATTAACTTTTAGGAGGGAACTAACCAATGGCTACTGTTTATAAAGCGCAAAGCTTCAACTTGAGCAACCTGAATGGCATCTCTGATGGGACGCTAGCGATGCACTTCAAATTATATGAAGGCTATGTGACCAACACGAACATTCTGAACGAGAAGATTGCCACCATGGCCAAAGGTGAGATCACCGCGAACGAAATGCCGGTTTATTCGGAACTGACGCGCCGTTTGGGATTTGAATATAACGGCATGGTTTTGCACGAGTGGTACTTCGGCAATTTGAAAAACGATGGTAGTGGCGACCCGGCGGCGGATTCGGCTTTTGCCAAAGCGGCGGCGGCCAGCTTCGGCAGCTATGAGCAGTGGAAAAAGAACTTCGTTACTGTGGGGAAAATGCGCGGGGTGGGTTGGGCAGCGACCTACCTTGATCCGGTCAGTGGCGGCTTGTCGAACCACTGGATCAACCTGCACGAGTCGGGCAATGTGGCGGGTTTTGTGCCGGTACTGATTATGGACGTTTGGGAGCACGCTTTTATTCGCGATTACGCTCCGGCAGATCGTCCGAAATATATTGAGGCGTTCTTCTCGAACATCAACTGGGATGCCTGCGATGAACGCCTGACCAAAGGCGCCGCGAGTCGCCCGGCAGTGATTGGCTAGTCGCAATTGGCAAGCGCCGGTGGTTATCGAACTGAAAAACGAAAGCCCGCCTTTGATGAAAAGGCGGGCTTTCGTTTTGTTTAAGATTGTTAGCTAGCAGTTGACGGCTATTCTTGCGGTTGCACAAGCACGACGCGCGCACCACCCGTGTCACGGACGCGGATGAACGCCTGCTTCTTGCCGCCGAGTTTCGCTAAGGCAGCGTTGAACTCATTGACATTGCTAACAGGTTGGCGGGCGACCTCAATGATGACCATGCCAGGGCGCAAGCCAGCCGCAGCGGCATCGCTGCCAGGGTCAACATCGGTGATCACCACCCCGGTCGTGCCTTCGGGCAAGCGGTATGGGCGCGCTTTTTCTGGTGTCAGATTGTCTACGCTGACACCGGCGAGCGGGCCGCTGGCTTTGGCTGACGCGGCGATAGGCGTTTCTTCTTTTTCCTTCGCCACCGGTTCAACTTCGGCAAGTTTGATGGTCAAATCGCGCTCGGAACCGTCACGCCAAATTTTTACTTTGACGGGCGTGCCCGGCGACGTTTGCGAAACCATGTTACGCAACTCGCTGCTATCCACGATGCGCTTGCCATTGATCTCGGTAATGATGTCATACGGTTTGACGCCAGCCTGATCGGCGGGTTGACCTTTTTCGACATCCGAAACGAACGCGCCAGAGGTGCCGTTATAACCGAGTTCTTTGGCATACTCATTCGATACTGCGCTGACCACAACGCCCAGCTTGCCACGCCGGACTTTGCCACCCTTGACGAGTTGATCCATCACATTGCGCGCCATCTTGGCCGGGATGGCAAAACCGATGCCGATGCTGCCACCGCTGCCGCCCGCCAAAATTTGCGAGGGGATGCCGATCAATTCACCGCGCAAATTCACGAGCGCCCCGCCCGAATTGCCACGATTGATGGCAGCATCGGTTTGGATGAAATCTTCGTAGGGCTGACTGCGAATGTCACCGGTGCGTGTGGTGCTGCGGCCTTTGGCGCTGATGATGCCCATCGTGACGGTCTGGCCGACACCTAGGGGATTGCCAATCGCCAAGACTAAATCGCCAACTTGTACAGCTTCGGAATCGCCGAATGTTACAGTCGGGTAGCCGCTGCCTTCGATCTTGATGACAGCCAAGTCACTGGGCGGATCGGTGCCGATGACTTTGGCGACGACTTTGCGCCGGTCAGGCAATTCGACCTCGACTTTTTCCGCCCCTTCCACGACGTGATTATTCGTGATGATGTACCCATCACCAGTCACGAGCACGCCAGAGCCGACTCCGTTGGGCACCAAACGCGGCGCGCGCTCCTGGCCTTCGCCTTGTGGCTGACGAGGTTGCGGGACCACGCGGCGGCGCGGTGTGCTTTCATCATCCTGATCCGGCAAGCCAAAGAAATCGCGGAATGGATCAATAAAACCAAACCCCTGACGGCGTTGATCCTGTCGCGCGGAAACTTCGATGGTCACGACGGCGGGCGTGACGGCTTTGGCGATCTGCGCAAAACCGCCATTCAAAACGATGTTCTGATCTAAAGCCGGACTTGGTGCGGCGACGGCTGATTTCGGTTCTTCAGCCCGCGCACTTGAAAAGGGCATCCAGCCCTTGGCGGTAACCACGGCGCCCAGCAACGTGCCCAGCATGAGCACCCCGGCGGCGACGCCACTGAGCAACTTCCAGCTTGGACGGCGCGGTTGCTCGCGCGCAATGATGATGTTGTCGAATTCATTATTCATAGACTTCACACTCCCTCAAAAACTTCTTGATTTCCTCTGCAATTCCAACTGTCTTCCAATATATCCAAATAGGGTCTGCAAGCAGGACGCTTGAACGATTCCACCGCGACTGTACGAATCATTGGCGTCGCTGGTTCAGCGAACGTTGCACATCTTAACAACGGCACTGTGCCTTTTCAAGAATCACTACAGTCGCTCTTAACATCTTTAACAAACGTGAGAAACCGGCAATGCCGACGTCTGTTTCAGACGCTACAAAGAGCCGCGCAAGGGCCGTTGCAAGGCTTAGGAACGGCGCTCCAAAGCTGTCTTGCACAAGCCGCAACGTTTGGTGTAGAACTTGAAAGCATAAGTCGTCAGGCAGCAGTAAGCCCGCGCAAACCAGTCCCGCAACAACCAGACGAGCGCAAGTCCAGCAGCAGACCAGTAGCAGAGAGGAAACATCCAAGTTGAAGCAGCTCGGCAAGCCCTTGCAAGATAGCAATAGTATGGCAGGTTCAGTCGAAGTTATCGTTGGCTCCATGTTCAGCGGCAAAAGCGAAGAGCTGATTCGCCGTCTGCGCCGCGCCCAAATCGCCCGGCAGAAAGTCCAGATTTTCAAACCCGTGATTGATGCGCGTTATTCCGAGACGCACATCGTCTCGCACTCGGCCATGAAGATCGAATCGGAAGCCGTGGCCGCCGCACACGAAATCGTGGCCCTGGTCGAGGCTGACACCGAAGTCGTGGGCATTGATGAAGGCCAGTTTTTCGATCAGGAATTAGTCGCCGTGGCCAATCAACTGGCGGGGCAGGGCAAACGCGTCGTGATCGCGGGGCTGGATATGGATTATCTGGGCCGTCCGTTTGAGCCGATGCCTCTATTGATGGCGATTGCCGAGGACGTTACCAAGACCCGCGCCGTGTGCATTCAATGCGGCAGTCCGGCCACCTACACGCAACGTCTGATCGCCAGCCGTGAACGTGTGGTCGTCGGCGCTGCGGATGCTTATGAAGCGCGTTGCCGGGCCTGTTTCGATCCGCGGCTGGGCGAGGCCAAAGAAAACGCTACTGATTGAAACCGCGCAAGGCGGTTAATGACGGTGGAATAAAATGGGCCACCGGTTGAGATTGAATGCCTGACATTGGATGCCATCGCATCAATTTCGTCATGAGTTCGCCACGGGCGAGGCATTCGGTTCAATCGGTGGCCTGCTTTCTTAGGCTCGCACGTACCAGCAAACGACCGTCATTTTCCCAGGGAGTCCATGCTATGAATAATCCGAACCTGCCTCCGCGCCCGCTGGAATACGATCTGCTCTATGATTTTCTGCGTGTCGTCGAAGCCGCCGCCATCGCTTCAGCGCGCACGATGGGACAAGGTGAGCGCAAATACTCTGACCACGTCGCGGTCGAGACGATGCGCACCGTGATGGACACGATGCCGATGGACGGCACCATCGTCATTGGCGAAGGGGAGCGTGACGAAGCGCCGATGCTTTACATTGGCGAACGGCTCGGACTGGGCGCGCACAAAGGCAATCGGCGCCATTATCCGAAAGTAGACATCGCGGTTGATCCGCTGGAAGGGACGAATCTATGCGCGACCGGTTCGGCCAATGCCATTGCGGTGTTGGCAGCGGCTGAGAAAGGCGGGTTGTTGCATGCGCCCGATATTTACATGAACAAGATTGTCGTCGGCCCTTCGGTCAAAGGCGCGGTGGATATTGACGCGCCGGTACGGCGGAATCTGAAAGCGATTGCCAAGCGGTTGCACCGTAAAGTCGAAGACCTCGTCATCGTCGTGATGGATCGTCCGCGCCATAAAAAACTGATCAACGAAATTCGCGCCGCTGGCGCGCGCATTCAGTTGATCTCTGATGGCGATCTATCGGCGGGCATTTCGGCGGCGGTCGCAGGTTCGGGCGTGCATGCGCTGATGGGCATTGGCGGCGGGCCTGAGGGCGTGATTACGGCGGCGGCCATGCGGTGTTTGAACGGCGAGATTCAGGCGCGCTTTGTCATGAAAGAGCAACTCGAAATGGCTGAAGACCGCGCCAAGATTGCCGATGGGGTATTCGACCGTATGCAGGCGATGGGCATCAAAGACCCGACCCGTGTTTTCAGCACCGCCGAACTGGCACCGGGCAATAAAATTATTTTCGCGGCTTGCGGTGTGACCGAGGGGACGCTGATGCGTGGTGTGCGTTTCTTTGGGCACGGCAAGCGCACGCATTCGCTGATCATGACGACGGAGACCAAGCATGTGCGGTTCGTAGATACTGTACACGTCGAGGGCGGACCCGACGCGTTTGTACGGTTTGATAAATGATCGTCAAACGCGACTTGCAAGATGAACGTGAAGGTCGCAAATCCGGCTTGGATTTTATACTCCGCGTTAGTGCTGCTGGCGTGTGGCTGGTTAGTGGCGGTTGTGGCGGCGCCAAAGTTAATGTGCAACGGGTCTGAATGGGTAGCGCTGATTTTGTATCGCACGTTTGCCCTCGTATGCCATCAACGCAATGAGCGTTCGTTCCATTGGTGCGGCTGGCCCTTGGCGGTCTGTGTGCGCTGCACGGGGATTTACCTGGGTGCGTTGCTTGGCTTGTTATTGTATCCGTTTTGCTATCGTCCGGATAACGCATCTGTGCCGGCCAAACGCTATCTGCTGTTGGCCTCGACGCTGTTAGCATTGGATTGGGTCTTGGGCGTGGCGGGTGTGTTCAGGCAGAATCCCGGCACACGCTTGGTGACAGGGTTGATGGCCGGTGCCGTGATTGCATTTTATGTTTTCCCAGCTTTGAGGCTGGCATTATTGCCATCCGCATCAAGCAGAACTGAAGTGACTTAATGGAGACCGAAGGAATGCCGGAAACGGAGCGCAGCCAACCGGCTTTAATTGGCGGTTTGCTCATCGGCGTCTTGTCGGTGTTGCCGCTGGTGCAAGCCGCCAATTTCTGTTGCTGCCTGTGGGCGTGGGTAGGCGGCGTGACCACGGCAAAGCTTTACATTGATCGCTCGGCACAACGCGTAAGCTGGGCTGAAGCCGCGCGCGTGGCGTCAATTGCAGGCTTGCTGGGCGCTGTCATACGCGTTTTTATTGGCACCCCAATTGAGCTGGCGACTTTTCCGGCTTCGTTAAGAGCGATGGAAGAAGTAGCCAAGAGCTTGGCCGATCCACAAAAGCAGCAGTTATTAGAGATGGTGAGCAAATTACAGGAGCTTTCCACTGCCCAGGCATTATTTCAATTTTTATTGCCAGCCAGCATTTTGGGGGCGCTGATTTTATTTGCCTTTACGGTGCTGGGCGGGTTGCTCGGCGTGGCCTTATATGAGAAAAGGCCCGCCGCACCTGGCCCCGTTGGAGGTTCCTCGGAAGGGTCAGCAGAGGGAGCGGAAACATACGGTAAAAACACCGATGATGACCAATGAGGTAGCTGCAAGTCTGTGAGCCTCTTTCCATGCGTGAAGAGGAAGATACGTTTGATGGGCTTGTTGTGCTAGATTGTGAATAGCCGATGGACTGAGTAAAAATTTGATTTCCCACAAAAAAGCACTAGCCAGCCATGCAGTGCCTGATTATAATGCCAACGTCTATTCGGGCGAAATTGCGAGTTCAGTGAACTCGCCAGCTTCGATGTTGTTCCTCACCGAACGGCATCAACACTCACAGAAAAGCGGCCATGTGTCCCGCAGCGGCCGCATACGCTAAGTTAAGCATAGGTTTTTGAGCAGACTATAGAGCTGTAAAGGGCGGTTATGGTGAACTCTGCTCTGTGGTGGCCCTATCCCTGCGCGACTCATCACAGGAAAGGCCGCCAGAGAAAGGCTTGGCATTAGGCGAGAGTCTTTGTTTTTTGTCCTTGCTAGCACAGTCTATTGGCAGCGGCCAATCGGTATGAGCTGGCCACACGAGTCTTGAGATTGGCAGTTTGACCTCTTGGCCTTGATTCCCAACGCGCTTTTTCATAAAGAGCAGGCTCACGTGCAAGCTTGTTGCATTTTTGTCCTGATGACGTGCGAGATACCGGTCGCAATGGCGGTGCCATTCTACTTATTACTGTTGCTTCCCAACGAAAGCATCCCATCCGGCGTCCGTTATCTAAAGAACTGCTATTGGTGCGCTAGACACTGAAGCGGATAACAAACTACACACAACGGCATCCATCAGAGTCGAACGGCAGAGTCGAAAGGCGCAAGCCGAACGGATGTCCAGACCCCTCACTGGTCTGCTTAGACTCGGGGAAACAAATGAAGGCTTTATCGTCCTCACGGGCGGCATCCTGTGCGGCTGGGTTGGCCATGCCACGCGCAGTGTCGAATTTCGTCGTCTATCGGAATTTAGACGTTCCACTCGATAAAACAGACAAAACCCCTGAAAATAGCTTTGCTCCCAAGGCTGTAATCAACTTTCTCAACCAAGCGGCCCCAGTAGCGGGTGCCAAACCCGGCAGCAAACTGGCGAGTCTTTCCAAGTGGAAAACCAGCATCGAGGAGGATGCGCAGGGGTTATTAAATTCGCTGCACCGCTTGGTTTCTGTGCATCCGTTAGTGCGTTCGACGCTGAATGGACAGCAAGCTTCGGCCACATTGGCGCCGATTTTTTCGACGCATGATTTAACGCAGGATTTGTATTTGCTGCTACTTGAAAAAGGGCGCTTTAACCATTACCTGGAAAGCCAGATGACGGACGCTGAAATTGAGCGTGAGATTTTTCAGATCGAATTGACAAACTTTCTCATTGGACGGTTACGCCGCCGCCGTCCAGAGAATTACCGCATTGTGCGTCGTGTGAGCGGGGTGCTGGAAAGCGAAGCCCAGTTTAAAGTCTTCCACAAAAAAATCGGTCAGTCGGGTCGTTACCGTCAAGCGGCGGATGTAATCTATGGCTTACACACCTGGGCGGACGGCAAGCCGATGCGTGATAGCGGGACTTTCATGGATTTAATCGCGCACCTCCCTATGCGGGTGCGTAACCTGCGCCGCGTGGGCTGTCGCGGGGAAGCGCAGGTGATCGTGACGAATCAGGAGCTAACCGAATTGATGGTCGAGATTTTGCGCGCCATTGATTCGCCGGCTCCCTTACGTGTGTTACGTCAGTTGGCGTTGTCAAAACTGCCGGTTTATGACGCCGAGATCGGTTCGCTGGATGAGGAAATGAATGAAGAGCGGCTTCAGCGGCGCTATGCAGTCGCGCTGATTTCTGCGGAAGCCGGTCCCGAACAGCTTGCTTTGTTACAGGAAAGTGAGCGGCAGGCTCGCTTTCTTGCAAATGAATTTCTTGACGGGCTGCTGCACGCCACCAAATCGAATTGGGTGCGCACCGAACGTTTGTGGCGGGTGTTATGGCATTGCTTCTTTGATCCGGCTGAGCCGTCGCAATTGTTGATTGCGGATCTGGTCGGTATCTCGGATTCTTCGGTCAGCGATTATCGCCGCAAATTGGAAGCCGAGTTACGCAAACTGAACCTTACGATTGACCAAATGCGCCATTTCACCGAAGAGTTAAGTGAGCAGTTACGCTGGCGGCTGGCGCTGCCTGAGCAACCCTCTTCTATCCCGTGTGAAGTAAGGTCAGCGGAATGGGATACCGCATGGTTGCCAAATCAATATCCTGTGAGGCCCAGATCACTACAAATGCTTGAGGTAATGCAGGCTGCCTAGCCACAGGCAGCCTGGCAGGAGACCAAAAAGATTTGGGGTGGTCGGTGGGCAGATGCTGAGTTCTAATTTTCTTTTCTGTGTTTGAACGGGTTTCAACTTGATTGCTTGCAGTGTCACAGCTATGATCTGCGCCGTTCAAGCAAAGACATAGACGGAGTTTCTGAAGTTCTGTGTTCTGGTGATCTTGCCCCCTCACCTCTCCACGGCATCGTTGCAAACTGACACTTAGGTGGTTGACCCGTTGCTACAGTGTTCAGGTTCGCGTTTGTTGGCAAAGGCGATAGGCAATATGCATGTGAGAAAGCTGCGGCAGACACGTAGCAGATAGTTGTACCATCCCCTCCACACTTCGTTCTGCCAATTTCGAAATGGCCTGGTGCCCGGTAGCTGTGGTCGTCTTAATACCACTGGCTTCGGGGAAACTCCTGAACGATACCAAACACGTTTTGTAAACATTGACGGATGAGCTGTAGCAGGAAGCTGTTTTGAGCAGTGATTTATATTGCGCTCAATGACGGACATCGCATTACAGCGTTTGAAGCTCTCCCCACAAGCTAGTTCGGATCGCCATTTCACCCGTGAGCGAAAAGACTATGGAGAAGAACAATAAAATGCTAAATGCTCTGACCGTGGACGTGGAGGATTACTACCAGGTCGAAGCCTTTGCCAATGTCGTGCCGAGTTCGGAATGGGAGCAGTGGGAATCGAGAGTGGAGCACAGCACGCAACGGTTGCTTGATCTATTTGGCCGCCACAATGCCCGTGGGACTTTCTTTGTCCTGGGCTGGCTGGCCGAGCGTTGCCCCCAGATGGTGCGCAAAATTGCCGAGGCGGGTCATGAAATTGCCTGTCACGGGTATGGCCACCGGTTTATCGGCAGCCAAACGCGGGATGAGTTTCGGGCCGATGTCCGCAGCGCCAAAGCGCGGCTTGAGGATTTGATCGGCATGGAGGTCGAAGGGTATCGCGCGCCGACCTATTCGATTACTGCCGCGTCATTGTGGGCCTTGGACATTTTGGTCGAAGAAGGGTTTCGTTATGACTCTTCGATCTTTCCGATTCACCACGACCGTTATGGGATTCCTGATGCGCAGCGTTTCCCTCATGTGATTCGTTGCGAAGCTGGGGAGATTTTGGAATTCCCCCCTTCAACGGTGCGTCTGGCTGGGCAGAACATGCCGATGGTGGGCGGCGGATATTTCCGGTTTTTGCCCTATCAATGGTTCCGTTGGGGGCTGAACCATATCAACAAAATCGAACAGCAAGCCGCGGTCTTCATGATCCATGCCTGGGAAGTTGACGAAGGGCAACCAGTGGTGCCTGGCACCCAACTCAATATCTGGCGGCACCGCTTCAACCTGCACAAAACAGAACCCCGGCTGGCGCGCTTGTTGGGCGATTTTCGCTTCACTACCGTCCGCAACGTTTTGCGCCTGAGCGAGCGCCCGGTGCATGTGGCTGAAACCGAACCAAGTTTGATCGGTTCTGGGCCGGTTTATGTGCACGAATAGCCCGGCAAACGCGACTTGCTCTGATCTGATATATAGGGGCGCAGTCCCGCAGCGCCGCACTTATTTCTTCGGCACTCCCTGTTCGTTGCGCCGATAAACATGCCGGTAAACATAAGGATAGTTGTTCACCTATGACTGCGGAAGCGGCGGCTCAAGCACTCGTGCCAGCAGTACCCACCCTGCTAAAACCCTCACCAGCACCTGCCGCCCAGCCGGTGTGTCTGACGATCAAAACGCATAATCCAGCCGATGAAACGGAGCGCGGACGTTGGGATCAGTATGTCAAACGCTCTGCCCAGGCGACGTTTTGTCATTTGTCCGGGTGGCAGCGTGTGATTGAGCGTACCTGGCAACATCGCAATCATAGCCTCTACGCCGAACGCGGGCCGGAAATCGTCGGTGTGCTGCCGCTCTTTCACGTGCAAAGTCCACTCTTTGGTTCGATGCTGATTTCATCACCCAATGCGGTTTATGGCGGCGTCGTGGCGGACGATGCCGAAGCCTACGAGGCTTTGCTCGCGCGCGCGCGGCAATTGGGCGCAGAGCTTCAGGTGGACTTCCTCGAATTGCGTAATCCGCCTGCTGCTGAATCCGATGAACCGGTTTTCGCGGAGCCTGGGTTTGAGCTTCAGGATCAGCTTTACGTCACCTTCGATCATCCCATCACGACGGATGAAGAGGCTTTGCTCAAGACCTTTCCGCGCGATACGCGCCGGATGATTCGGCAAGGCCCGAAGCACAATCTCACCGCAGAACTTTTGCGCACTGAAGCACTCGATCAGTTTTACAACGTGTATGCCACCAGCGTGCGCAATCTGGGTACGCCGGTCTTTCCGAAGCGGCTCTTTGCCGAATTCCTGCGTGAGTTTCCTGAGGACTGCGACATTCTGGTCATTCGGCAAGGCGAAAAGGTTGCCGGGGCGGTGCTGAGTTTTTATTTTCGCGATACGGTGATGCCGTATTACGCGGGCGCCTATGCGGAGTTTTACCGCGCGGGGATCAACAACTTTATGTATGCGGAACTGATGCGCCAAAGCGCGGCGCGCGGGTTCACGCAGTTTGATTTCGGGCGCAGCAAACGCGGCACGGGCGCCTATGAATTTAAGCGCGGCTGGGGCATGCAAGAGCGCGCTTTGCCCTATCAAATTCATCTGGTCAAAGCGCAACAGTTGCCCAATTTGAACCCCGCCAATCCGAAATTCAAATTGCTGATTGACCTGTGGAAACGGTTGCCGTTAGGTCTGACAAAGCTGCTCGGGCCGCCGCTCGTAAAGTATTTGCCCTGACCCCCGCGCCCCCGTGTTAGGCTATCCGCGCCTATGAGAAACTCTGGTGGTTTGGGGCTGCTGTGCCAGTAATGTTTCAGCATGGGCACCACTTGCAACGCGAAGACAGTCCCCCACTTCTCCCCCGATCGCACCACCAATTAAGCTGAACAAAAGCCAGGAGACAGGCGCTGGGATTAGGTGAACGTGATAGGCAAGGCGGCTTCAGCTTGACTGACCTGATAAACCAAATTGACCGTACCGGAAAAACCGCCTGAAATGAAACTGCTTTTCCTCGCACATCGCATTCCCTATCCGCCGAATAAAGGGGACAAGATTCGTTCGTTCCACCAACTGCGCGCGCTGGTCGAGCGCGGTCACGACGTCCACTTGCTCGCCTTTGCCGATGACGCCGGCGATCTGGGCTATCAAGTAGACCTCGCCAAACTTTGCGCCTCGGTGCAGATCATTCCGCTCAATCGCCAATGGGCGCAGTTGCGCGCCTTGCGCGCCTTGTTCAGTTCTAAACCCCTTTCACTGGGCTATTACGAATCCAAACCCATGCGCGCCGCCGTGCAACAGAAACTGGCGGAAGAAGAGTTCGACGCGGTCTTCGTTTATTCGTCCACGATGGCGCAATACGTGCCGCCTGAATTGGCGAGCCGCACGCTGGTGGATATGGTGGATGTGGATTCCGAAAAATGGCTCGATTACGCGCGCAAGGTCAACGCCACAAAATCATGGTTGTATAAGCTCGAATGGAAACGCTTGCGCCGCTACGAACAGGAAATCGTCGCCACCTACGGCCACACGCTGCTGACTACCCCGCGCGAAGCGGCACTGCTCAATCAAGTAGATGAATTCACGCGCCGCGCCCGGTTGCGCACGTTGACCAACGGCGTGGATTTGGCGCATTTCCGGCCCGAACCCTGGCGGTTGCGCATTCTGGATAAATTGCCGCTGCACGAACGCCAATGGTTTGCCGACCCGTCAGCGCCGCGCCTGGTGTTCACGGGCGCGATGGACTATTACGCCAATGTCGAAGGCGTCAAGTTTTTTGCCGAATCCATTCTGCCGCTGGTGCGCGAACGCGAACCGCGCGCCGAATTCCTGATTGTCGGCAGCAAGCCGACTGACGAAGTCAAACAACTCGGTCAATTGCCGGGTGTGCAAGTCACCGGCTTTGTCGAAGACGTGCGGCCTTATTTACAGGCGGCGACCGTTTGCGTGGTGCCCTTGCGCATTGCGCGCGGCGTGCAGAACAAAGTCCTCGAAGCGATGGCGACGGCCAAGGCCATCGTGGCGACTCCCGAAGGCGTCGCCGGTTTGAATGTCGCGGACGGCGAACAATTGCTGCTGGCGCATTCGCCGCGCAAGCTGGCCGAGCACGTCGTCAAGTTGATTCGGAATGAGGAGCTGCGGCGCGAACTGGGCGAGAACGCCCGCAGCTTTGTCGAAGAGCAGCACGATTGGGTGCCGCTGTTGCAGCGCTTCGCCGAACTGCTCGAAACGCTGGCCGTGCGCAACGGCAAGGCCAAGCTCGGCGCACAGGAATTGCTCAACCAGGGCGGGTTGGGCAGACGGCGCTAAAGCAGTTGGCGGTTGGCAGATGGCAGTTGGCAGGATAGGGCGCAGCGTACAACGTTGGGCAACGATACCTACAAGAAACTCCTGAAAGCATCTTGATGAAAACGCTCGCTAAGTGGCTGGCGCGCCATTTATTGCCGGGAGCGCTGCGCCGTCGGGCGATTGGCGCGTGGCAAGGGCACGCTTACATTCCGCCAGTCGGATTTGCCGACCTGGGCGATTTGCGGCGCGTCACGCCCATCAGCCGTTCGTTCGGCGCGGATCGCGGCACGCCCGTGGATCGTTACTACATCGAGAATTTTCTCGAACGTCACCGCGCGGATGTCAAAGGCCGCGTGCTCGAAATCGCCGAGGCCAGTTACACCGAACGCTTTGGCGGCGCGCAGGTGACCAAGAGCGAGGTTTTGCACGCCGAAGCGGGTAATCCGCGCGCGACATTGGTGGGTGATCTGACGACGGGCGAGAATCTGCCGTCAGACGCTTTTGATTGCCTAATCCTGACGCAGACCTTGCCGATGATTTATGATGTGCGGGCGACGTTGCAAACGATCTATCGCATCTTGAAACCGGGCGGCGTCGTGCTGGTAACTGTGCCCGGTGTCGCCCATCAAATTTCGCGGCAGGATATGGACAAGTGGGGCGATTATTGGCGCTTCACTTCCAAATCCATCCGCCGCCTGTTTGAAGAAGTTTTTCCCGCCTCACACGTACAAGTCGAAGCCTTTGGCAATCCGCTGACAGCGCTCGCGCTTTTGCACGGTCTGGTGGTAGAAGAGCTCACGCCCCACGAGTTGGATCATTGGGAAGCGGACTACGAAGTGTCCATTACAGTCCGCGCTGTTAAACCGGAGGCGACGCTTGCCCCATTCTCTGTGGCATAGCGTGCTGACGAGAGCGCGCTACGTCCTCACACAACATCAGTCACGCGCGTTGATCCTGTTTTATCACGGGGTAATGGAGGCTGTGTCTGATCCCTGGCGCTTGCACCTGCCGCCAGCGCGCTTCGCCGAACAGTTGGACATCATCAAACGCCACGCCACCGTGTTGCGCCTGGATGAACTGGTGCGCGGCTTGAACGAAGGCAAGCTGCCGCGCCGTGCGGTGGTCATCACCTTTGACGACGGCTATGCCAACAATCTGACGCACGCCAAACCGCTACTCGAAAAATACGGCGTGCCTGCGACGATTTTTATCGCCAGCGGCTATTTGGGCGGTCAGCGCGAATTCTGGTCGGACGAGTTGGAACGGCTGTTGCTCACGCCGGGCCGCTTGCCCGCGCATTTGCGTTTGCGCATCAATGGGCACAGCCCCGCCTGGGATTTGCGCGAAGCCGCCGATTACCAGCCGTCCGATTACGCGCGGCATCGTACCTGGAACGCCTGGCAACCCGAAACGCCGACGCTGCGGCACACGGTGTACCGTGCGTTGTATCAGGAAATGCAAACGCTGCCGCAAACCGAACAACAGCGCGTGCTGGCCGAGTTGCAGGCGCAGGTTGAATTCACCGCCGCGCCGCGCCCCTTGCATCGCTTTCTCACGCTGGCAGAGCTGCACTCATTGGCGCAAGACGAATTGATCGAGATTGGCTCGCATACGGTCACGCATCCGCTCTTGCCGCACTTGTCGCCCGCTGAGCAGGAAGGCGAAATTCACGACAGCAAAATCGCGCTGGAAGAAATCACCGGACGGCCCGTGACCAGCTTTGCCTATCCTTACGGACGCTACACGGCGGAAACCGCGCGCATCGTGCGCGCCACCGGCTTCCTGAGCGCCTGCGCCGCCGAAGGCACCGTGACACAGGCGAAAGCCGATCTATTCCAATTGCCGCGCTGCCCGGTGCAGGATTGGGACGGCGCACAATTTGAACGGTTGCTGACGTGGTGGTTCAGGCAATGATCTAGCTGGTGGGACGGACTTTTAGTCTGTCATGCCAGGCGTAGGGCAGTCTAAAGTCCGTCCTACAGTTTTTCGCATGATGAAATTCCTCAACATCGTCGGTGCCCGGCCCAATTTTATGAAGATGGCCCCTCTCCTCGCGGCCATCCAACGGCGCGCGGGCGCGGTCACGCAAACGCTCGTGCATACGGGCCAGCATTATGACGAAGCCATGTCGGCTTCGTTCTTCCGCGATTTGGGCATGCCCGCGCCCGACATCAATCTGGAAATTGGTTCGGGTACGCACGCCGAACAGACAGCGCGTGTGATGTTGGCCTTCGAGCCGGTCTTGCTCGAACAAAAACCGGATTGGGTGATCGTCGTCGGCGATGTGAATTCGACGCTGGCCTGCGCCCTGGTCGCGCGCAAGCTGGGCATCAAAGTCGCGCACGTCGAGGCCGGTCTGCGCAGCTTTGACCGCGACATGCCCGAAGAGATCAACCGCATTCTGACCGATCAACTTAGCGATTTGCTGCTGACGCCCAGCCCCGATGGTGACGCCAATCTGTTGCGCGAGGGCATTGCGCCCGAACGCATCGTGCGCGTCGGCAACGTCATGATTGACACGCTGCTCGAACAGGTCGCACGCGCGCAAGCTTCGCCCATCCTGCGTGAATTGGAATTGGCGCCGCATACTTACGGCGTAGTGACCTTGCACCGTCCGTCCAATGTGGATGAGCCGGAAAGCCTGCGCGGCATCCTGGCGGCGCTCGGCGAAATCGCGCGCGAATTGCCGCTCGTCTTTCCCGCGCATCCGCGCACACAGGCCCGCATGCGCGAATTCGGTCTGGCGGTTCCGGCAGGCATCCGCGTAATTGATCCGCTGGGCTATCTGGAATTTCTGCGTCTGTGGAGCAACGCCAAACTGGTGTTGACCGATTCGGGCGGCTTGCAGGAAGAGACGACCGCGCTGGGCGTCCCGTGTCTGACCTTGCGCGAAAGCACCGAACGCCCGATTACGATTGAACAGGGCACCAACCGCCTGGTTGGATGTGATGCCGAAAAGATCAAACAAACAGCCTTTGCCGTGTTGCGCGGCGAATTGAAACTGGCCGGGCGCGTGCCGGAGTTATGGGATGGCAAGACGGCAGCGCGCATTGTTGATGCTTTGCTGGCGCGGAGTTGAAGTAGTTATGCGGGTTTTACACGTCCTCGATCATTCATTGCCGTATTTCAGCGGTTACAGCTTTCGCAGCGATTACATCATTCGCACCCAGCAGCGCTTGGGATTGCAACCGATTGTCGTGACGTCGCCGAAGCACGAAGATTTCACCGAAGCCAAAGAAACGCGCGATGGCATTGCGTATTACCGCCTCAACTGGCCGGCGTTTTACGTCTTACCGAAGCCGCACACGGTGCCACTGCTCAAGCAGGCCGCCTGTGTGGCCGAGATGTCCAAACAGCTCACGAAGCTGGCGGCGGAATTGAAGGTGGACTTGCTGCACGCGCATTCGCCTTCATTAAACGGTTTGGCGGCATCCCGTGCGGCGCGACAATTGGGGCTGCCCTGCGTTTACGAAGTGCGCTATTACGAAGAAGACGCGGCAGTGGATCGCAAGAAGCTGAGCTTCAATTCGCCGCTCTACCGCCTCTCGCGCCGCCTGGAATGGGAGGCGTTGAAGCGCGCCGACCGGGTCGTGACGATTTGTGAAGCGCTCAAAGATGACCTGATTGCGCGCGGCGTACCCGCCAGCAAAGTGTTTCAAGCGCCGAACGGTGTGGACACGAAAGTTTTCACGCCGCGCGCGCCCGATACCGAACTGATTGCCAGGTATGGCTTGCAGGGTAAGACGGTGATTGGCTTCATCGGCTCGCTCTACCTGTTTGAAGGGCTGGAATTTTTAGTGGACGCGGTTTTGCAGTTGCTGAATCAGCGAGCCGATGTCAAACTGCTGCTCGCAGGTGAAGGAGAGGTCGAAGCTTCCCTGCGCAGTCGTATCCCCGCAGACAAACACGAACAAATCATCTTCGCCGGCAAAGTCCCCCATCCCCAAGTCAAAGCTTATTATTCCGTGATGGATGTGTTGGTCTACCCGCGCGTGCGCTCGCGGTTGACCGAACTGACTACGCCGCTCAAACCCCTCGAAGCGATGGCGCAACAGCGCGTCGTCGTTGGCAGCAACATCGGCGGCTTGCGTGAATTGATCCGCGACGGCGAAACCGGCTGTCTGGTGGAACCGGAAAACGTCGCCGCGCTCACCCAATGTTTGGCGGCTTTGGTGAATGACAAGGGGAAACGGCAGGCGCTGGCGCAACGGGGGCGCGAGTTTGTGGTGCGCGAACGGGATTGGGAACGGATTGTTGAACGGTATCTTGAGATTTATGGTGGACTGGCTGTGCGACAGCAAACGGCAGTTGCATAGAGGCGGTTATGCCTGGAAAACAGCTATCAAGTCATACCCGAGACGTACTTGCCGAGCGCAGCATAGCTGAGGATTGGGTTTGGCAAACGGTCAACGCGCCTGATAAGACCTAGCGGGGCGCTGACGGCAATTTCCACCTCGCCAAGCGCATTCACGAGCGACAGCAGCGTGTGTTGCACGTCGTGCTTGATGATGCAAAAGACCCGCAGATCATAGTGACGGTTTTCTTTGATCGCCGTTTGCAGATTTGAGAATGGCGAATGAGGTTGAGCGATGAGGTTGAAAATAGATAAAGAGTGCGACGCGCTCTATTTCCGGCTTGATGAAGCCGCGATTGTCGAATCGGAAGAAGTACAACCCGGCGTGATTCTGGATTTCAACGAGCAGGGCCAAGTGGTCGGCCTCGAAATCCTCGCGGTCAGCGCGCGCGTCAAACCTGAAATGTTACGCACCCTGCAATTTGAGACGGTTTAGTAACGCAATGAAACCCATGTCAGCCACCGTAGCTGAAAAAGAATTGGAACCCGCCGCGCGCGAAACCCGCGAGCACAGCGCACCCACGTCGTCATCATCAGTCGGCAGCGAGCCAATGCTCGAAAACACCATCGAGTGGAGCGACAGTTTGCTTGCCCACTTGCGCGAACTGTTCAAGCACGGCGAACTGCTGTACCTCGTCACGCAGCGCGAATTGAAGGTACGTTACAAACAGAGCGTGCTGGGCGTGCTGTGGGCCGTGTTGCAACCGTTTTCGCTGATGCTGGTTTTCAGCTTGTTCTTTGGGCATTTCAACCGGCTGCCGAGCGAGGGGCTGCCGTATCCGCTCTTTTCTTACCCGGCCTTGTTGCCGTGGACGTTCTTTTCGACGGCGTTGTCGTTCGCCATTCCGAGCCTGATTCAAAATTCCAATCTCATCACCAAGATTTATTTCCCGCGCGAGATCGTGCCGCTGGCGTCGGTGTTTGCGGCCTTTGTGGATTTCCTGATCGCCTCGCTGATCTTTGTCGGGATGCTCTTTTTCTATCACGTCTCACCAACGTGGAATTTGCTGTACGTGCTGCCGCTGCTGACGGTGCAAGTGCTTTTCACCATTGGCGTCTGTTTGCTGCTGTCGGCGTTCACGGTGCTGTACCGCGATGTGCGGCACACGCTGCCGCTGGTGATTCAGATTTGGATGTTCGTCACGCCCGTGCTTTATCCCGCGTCGAGCGTGCCGGAACGCTGGCGCAGCCTGTATATGTCGCTCAATCCGATGGCCGCGATCATTGACGGGTATCGCCGCTGTATCGTGAAAGGCCTGGCGCCGGAATTGAATTATCTGGCCCTGGCGGCGGGCGTTTCGCTGCTGCTGGTCTGGCTGGGCTACAAGTATTTCAAACATCTGGAACGGGAGTTTGCGGACATTGTTTGAAGAAGTAGTCAGTAGTCAGTAGTCAGCATGGCTATTAACTACTGACTACTGACTACTGACTACTCAATGAAGATTGTCACCGTAGATCATCTTTCAAAACGTTATCGGCTGAGCCGCCTCGGCTCGAAATCCATTCGCGAAGAGTTGGCGCGTTTCGGGCAGCGGCTGGCGCAGGGGGCGCGCGCGGGCGATGGCAGCACGGACGAATTCTATGCCTTGCGCGAGGTGAGCCTGGAAGTCGAACAGGGCGAAACCGTCGGGTTCATTGGGCCGAACGGCTCGGGCAAGAGCACGATCCTGAAATTGCTGGCGCGCATCATCTATCCGACCAGCGGCAAACTGGTCGTGCGCGGCTCGGTGGCTTCGTTGATCGAAGTCGGCGCGGGCTTTCACCCCGAATTGACGGGGCGCGAGAACATCTTCCTGTATGGCTCGATCATGGGCATGAAGCGCGCCGAGGTGCGCAGCAAGTTCGATCAGATCGTCGCGTTCGCTGAGATGGAGCGCTTCATTGATACGCCGGTCAAACGCTATTCATCGGGGATGTACGTGCGGCTGGGGTTCGCCGTGGCGGCGCACATCAACCCGCACGTGTTGCTGGTGGACGAAGTGCTGGCCGTGGGCGATGCCGCCTTTCAGAGCAAGTGCCAGCAGCGCATCGAAGAGTTACGGCGCAACGGCATGACCATCGCCTTTGTCTCGCACGATATGGCGGCAGTTGAACGGTTGTGCAGCCGCGTGTTCTTCCTGCATCAGGGTCGTGTGTGTGCGCAAGGCACGCCACAGGACGCCATTAGCGCCTATTACAATGCGGTCGTTTTCAAAGCGGCGGAGCAGGAAAACCAGATCATGACCGCCAACAACGGTAACAACGAACGTGAGGCCGAGATTCTGAACGTGCGTTTTCTGGATCGGGACGGTTTGTCAGTGGATGCGTTGGCCACGGGCGAACCGTTGGTCGCGCAGATCGAATACGTCGCGCATCGCCCCATCGAAGACGCCGTGTTCGAGTTGTTCTTCTATTCGGCAGACGACCGCCTGCATTGCCATTTCACCACGGCGCTGACGGGCGAACAGTTGCCGAATTTGCAAGGGCGCGGCGTGATGGAAATTCAATGCGCCGAATTCGGCCTGGCGCCGGGCGTATTCAAGATTGACGCCACGCTGCTCAAACGCGGTTCGATTGCCGCCTACGACTGGAAGCCGCGCCAATATCTGCTCAAGGTGTTGCCGGGCAAGAAGGTGCGCGGAATGTTTTATGCGCCGCACCACTGGCGTTTGTTGCCGCCCAACGAAGCGCCCACAAGTGTGCCGAATGATTTGTAAGACGACTTGTACGACAGACCAAAGCTCATCCCCATCCCCCTTGCCGGAGTCTTATGACGAAGATCAGCGTGCTCGTATGCACGCGCAACCGTGCACAATCCCTGGCGCGCACGTTGCAAACGCTGTTGGCGTTACCGCAAGGCGCTGACTTTAACTACGACGTGCTCGTCGTGGACAACGCCAGTCGGGACGAAACGCGCGCCATCGTGCGCGAACTGCAACGCACGCACGCGCATTTGCAATACTTGGTTGAACCCAAGCCGGGACTCTCATTCGCGCGTAACACCGCCGTGCGCAACTGCCCGGGCGACTTGCTGGCTTTCACGGATGATGACGTGCTGGTGACAGAGGATTGGCTCAGCGATTTGCACGGTGAATTCAGCGCCGATCCGCAATTGCAACTGCTGTGCGGGCGCGTGCTGCTGGCGCGGGCGGAACTGGTGCCGGTCGCCTTTATGGATGTGAATGAGCGCCTGGTTGTGCGTTACCCGAACATCGGTGAACCGGTGATGGGCGCGAATATGATCATCCGGCGCAGCTTGTTTGAAGAGATTGGCTTGTTTGATGAGCGCTTGGGCGCGGGCCGATTTTTTGCGGGCGGTGAAGATACCGAGTTTGTTTATCGCGCGCTCAAGGCCGGTCATTACATGCTTTACGCGCCCAACGTGCTGGTCTATCACGATCACGACCGGGTCACCGAGGCGCAAGCAGAGCACTTGGAATACAGCTACGGCAAATCGTATGCGGCCTATCTGTTCAAACACATACTGCGGGGCGATGGCTATGCGGCGCGCGCGTTTTATTGGTCTTCGCTGGGTTTTTTGAAGCGGCTGGAACGGCAGCCGGATGAACCGGAAGCTAAATGGCGGCGGCGGCGCGCGCATGTGCGCGGCATTTTAGTAGGGTTGCTGACCTCACCCTGGGTGATGGGTTGGCGCAGTGGTGAAACACGCTTGTAAGTACAGCAAGCTTTCCAGCTTGCTGAGGCGTGGCTGAGAGTGCAGTCCAGCTTTGGAGGCGTTTTCGGCCAGCGGCAGCAAGTTGGAAAGCTTGCTGTACGGTTCGTGATGGTGCCGGAAACGGTGACAGAAAGGGTGACAGGCATGGTGACGGAGTTAGCATTGGGCATGGTGACAGGTGCGGGGTTGGCGCAGCGCTGGCAAGCGGCGCTGTTGTTGGAAGGCGAGACCGATTTGATTGAAAGCAGCGTGCGCGAATTGACCGAGTATTTCGGCATCAGCCGCGTGGATGCGTTGGAAGCCTGTGTGACGGCCTTACGCGAATCCAAACGCGAGTGGGAAGCCGATCCGCGCGAGACGCCCGCTGACATCGAAGCGTTTTACCGCACGACGCGCAGCTATTTGTTTGAACACCTGTGGTGGCACGCGACCGACCCGGAGGAATGCGCGGTCAACGTGGCCCTACTGGATTACGCGCGCGGCATCGGCGCGTATGAATACCTGGATTTTGGTTCCGGCGTGGGCGCGAATGCGATCCTGTTCGCGCGCCACGGTTTGAAAGTCACACTCGCCGATATTTCTCCCACGATGCTGGCGTTCGCGCGCTGGCGCTTGCAGCGGCGTGGTTTACACGCCGAGTTTATTGATCTCAATCACCAAGCTTTGCCGCGCCAGCAATTCGCCTTTGCGACGGCGGTGGATGTGCTGGAACACCTCTGCGACCCGGCGGCTGAAATGGAGCAGATCAGCCAGGCGTTGGTGGGCGGCGGTGTCTTTGCGTTCAACTTCCGCGCCGGACACGACCCCGAGCGCCCGATGCATATTTTGCCCACCGGCGCGCCGATCTTTCAGGCCCTGCGCGGTTGCGGATTGCGCGCGCTCACGTTGCGCGGCGACCTCGGTGCGGAATTGCAGCACCGCGAGTTTCATTGCGCCAAACGCATCCCCCAAAGCCGCGTGCGAAGCTGGGGCTATCAGGCGCTGGATTTGGTTTATCAGAGCGACCGCATGCAGCAATGGCTGCGCTGGGCGAGTTGAGTGAATTGCTCGCATTTGTCATTTGAGATTTGTCATTGGTCATTGTCTGGTGCGCCGCGCTGCAATTCCAATTCAATGACAAGTGAACGGTGACAAACGAACAATGAAAAATGGGTAGTGGTAAAAATGTAATGCTGCATTTTGCAGCCGCGTAGCGGCGACCTGAATTTAGCCCGGCGTTTCAACGCCGGGTAGCATCGTTCATAGTGCCCGCGTCGCGTCGCGACGGTTGAAACTGAGGCTCGCTACGCGACAAAAACGGACGAGCATTACATTTTTACCACTACCGAAAAATGAAAGCCCACTACAACAGGTGCTTCGTTGTCTGTCATCAGCAAAAGTATGTTGATTGATGTCATTATCCCCACCTTCAATCGCGCCGCGTTGCTCGAACGCGCCGTTCGCAGTGTGCTCGACGCACGCTGTGACGGGGGCTTTGAGGCCGTGGTGACGGTGGTGGATAACAACTCGACCGATGACACGGCGCAAGTGGTCGCGCGGCTGACGGCTGAAACGCCCACCAGCGCGCAAAGCCGGGTGCGTTACCTGCACGAAAAACGGCAAGGCAAATCGCATGCGGTCAACGCCGCATTGGTGGCGACGCACGGCGACATTGTCGCGCTGGCCGATGACGATCAATGGATGGACGCCGAGTGGCTGAATGTGATTCAGCGCGCGCTCGGCGAAGGCTTTGATTTTGTGACCGGCCCGGTGGAGGGCGATTGGCAAGCCGCGCCGCCGCCCTGGTATGACGACCGGTTGCGCGGCGTGTTGTCGCTGAACAGTTGGGGCGACCGGCGCATCGTTTACCGCGATGACGAAAACCAGCGCGCCCGCAGCATCTCTGGCGGCAACGTCGCCTTGCGGCGCAGCGTGCTGGGACGCGTCGGTCTGTGCTATCACCCCGAATTGGGCAAAACCGCCGACACCTTTGCGATGGGTGAAGATTCCGAATTGTTCCTGCGCCTGCGCCGCGCCGGCGCCCGCGGCCTGTATGAACCGCAGATGAAGGTTTCGCATCTGGTACCGCGTGAACGGCTGACTAAAAAATACTTTCGCGCCTGGCATCGCGGCTACGGCGCGTCAGTCGCGTTGCTCGATCAATTGCACCCGCAACCGGTCAGTTACTTTTGCGGCGTGCCGCGCTTTATGTTGCGGCAAACCGTCGAAGCCCTGCCGAAAATGCTGGCGGCGCGCTGGCGTGGCGATTTGCCGGGCAGTTTCGCGCAAGAGTTGCACTTCTGGTTCATGCTCGGCTTTTTGCAAGGCCGGCGCGCGCCAAAACCAGACCTCAGACCACAGACTTCAGACCTCAGACCGTTCAGTGGCTAAAGTCAGCAAATTTTGCGGTCAGACCACAGACACAGGTGTCCGTGGTCTGAAGTCTGAAGTCTGAAGTCTGAAGTCTGTGGTCTGAAGTCTGTTTATGACAATTAGCGTCATCATTCCTGCCTATAACGTGGCGTCTTACATCGGCGAAACGCTCGATTCATTGCTGGCTCAAACCTATACCGATTACGAAGTCGTCGTCATCAACGACGGTTCGACCGATGACACCGAAGCGGCCATCGCCCCTTATCGCGAGCGGTTTGGCGAACGGATGTTTTATCAACGGCAGGCGAACAACGGTTTGGCCAAAGCGCGCAACGCGGGCTTGCGCGCCGCGCGCGGGCGTTACATCGCCTTGCTGGATGCCGACGATCTCTGGGTGCCGGAGTTTTTGGAAAAAATGCTGGCCTTGCTCGAAAGCGATCCGGCGCTTGATTTGGTGTTCCCGAACGCCTGGTTCTGGGGCTCGCCGAATTTTTCCGGGCGGGAGTTCCAAGCGGTTTTCCCGGCTAGCGAACCGGTGACGTTTGAAAAGGTGTTGCGGCGCGAGTGCTATGTCTTCGGCCTGGTGCTTTTCAAACGCGAACTGCTGGAAACGGTTGGCTATTACGACGAAGCGTTGGGCGCGTCCGAAGATTTCGATCTGTGGTTGCGCATGTTGCGGCAAGGTTGCCGCTTCGGCTTCACGCGCGAACCGCTGGTGCAATACCGCTGGCGCGCCGAGTCGCTTTCCAACAACAGCGACAAATTGCTCAACAACCTGAGCAAGGTCTATCACAAATGGCTGCGCGATCCGGCCATTACCACCGAACAGCGCGCGTTGATCGAAGCGCAACTGCGCGACGCCGACGCCATGCTCAACTGGTCGCTTTACCGCGCCAAACTGCAATCCGGCGATTACCAACTAGCGGCGCAGCATCTGGCGCTGGCGAACGCGCATTATCGCAAGCTGAAACTCTCGCTAGTGCAACTGGGCTTGCGTGTCGTGCCGGGCTTGGTGGCCAAACTGGCGGCGCGGTAAAGGCTAAAGAAACGCGTGGGCAATTTCCTACTCATCAGCGGCACCGGCGAAGCGGCGGCAACAGCCTGGCGCAACGGATTGGCGCAGGCACAGCGCCTCAAAGGCAGCGCCCCGGCGCGTGTCTTGGAAACCGCTGGCTTGTGGGTGGCTTCCTTCGCCCGCCAAAACGGTTCAGGCGCGCCGTTGCTGCGCGACGAAGCCACAGGCAATTGGCTGCTGGCCGTGGGCAGTTGGTTTCATGCGGATGGATATGGCACGGGTGCTGAGGCGCGCTTGTTGGCGCGCTTGGCGCAAGTGGGCAGCGCGCAAGTCGCACAGGAACTCTCCGGCTTTTTCACCTTACTGTTTGGTGAGGCGCACAGCGGCGCGACCTTCGTCAGCACCGATTTGATCGGCAGCCGCCATGCTTTTTATCGAGAGTTCCCGTGGGGCGTGGCCTTGGCGAGTTCATCGTTGTTGCTCGCCAGTCTGGAAACGGCGGCGCTCGACCTGCTCGGCTGCGAAGAATTTTTGCGCACGGGCATCGTTTACGAAGACCGCAGCTTTTTCCGCGCCGTGCGCAAACTCGCGCCAGCCAGCGTCTATCAGCTTGCTGCAGGTAAGCTGGGCGTGCCGCAGCGCTATTGGCATTTCAACCAACTGACGCCCGAATCGCTCAAAGGCGACCAAGCGGTCGAAGCCTTCGGCGCCAGCCTCACCGCCGCCGCGCGCCAGGTCGGGCAAGCGTTCCCGCGCATCATCGGCGATCTGACCGGCGGCTATGATTCGCGCGCGTTGACGGCGGCGTTGCTGACGGCGGGCGTGCCGTTTGAGACGACTGTCTCAGGCGCGGCCAATGCGCCGGATGTCGTGATTGCGCGCGGCTTGGCCGGGATCACAGGCCAGCCGCATCATCCGGTGACGGTCAATCCCCAAGTCAGTTTCGCGCAGACGCAACAGGCGCTGGCGTTGACGGATGGCGAGGCCGACATCGTCGAATACGCGCGCAATGTTTTGCCGGTGCACGCGGGCACGGCGCGGCAATACGACATCAGCCTCAACGGTTCGTTTGGCGAAGTCGCGCGCGGCTATTGGTGGGAGTTGTTGTTGCCGCACACGGGCGCGCGCACGCCGCTGGCTGCGCGCAAAGTGGCGGCGGCGCGTTACGTCGTTGATCCCGGCAGCCCGCAACTGTTCGCCGCGCCGCTTGATCTGATCGCGCACTTTGCCGCCGTGATCGAACGCGCCAACGCGGGCTTGCAAGATTGGCCGAACACGGCGCAGATGGATCACGCCTATTTGCAGTTGCGCATGCAACGCTGGCAGGGGCGCATGGCGACCAGCACCGATCAAATCCGCACGTGTTTATCGCCATTGATGTTTCGCCCGGTGCTGGAAACGATGCTGCAAACCGAACAGCGCTTGCGCCAGCGCAGCCTGTTGGTGCGCCGCATGCTCAAACGCTTGCAACCCCGGCTGGCGGCCTATCCGCTCGAACACGGTTATCCGGCTGAACCGCTCACGCTCGGCAATGCGCATCGTTTCGCGCCGCTGCTGACCGGTTACGGGCGCAAGGTGTGGGACAAAGGTTGGCGTGTGTTGGGTGTGCGGCGCGCTTCGTCGGTTGAGCGGGCGTTTGAACCAGCGCGCGTGCAATTGTGGCGCGAGGAAGCCGTGCGCGAGTTGTTGCAACCTGCCACGATGTGCTTGCGCGATTGGCTGGGCAGGGAACGCTTGCAAATGTTTCTCGACGCTTCGCTACAAATGAATTTTCCATACGAACAGCAATGGGCGCGGTTGTTGAGTTTGGAGTGTGCGTTGCGCGCGGCTGATGGCTGAGAAAATCAAAATTCTGCACGTGCTCGATTCGCTCAATGTCGGCGGGATGGAACGCGTCGTCATCAACGTCGCCAACGGCCTCGACCCGGCGCGGTTTGAACAAGCCGTCTGTTGCATCTCGCGCTTGGGCACGGCGGCGCATTTGCTGGACGCGCACGTCCAGCGGTTTGACATGGGCAAAGGCGACGAACGTGCGCTGTTGATGCCGTGGCAAATTGCCAAGCTCATGCGCCGCGAACGGCCCGACATCATTCACACGCAAAGCTGGGCTGGGATGGATGGGGTAATTGCGCGCACGCTCGCGCGACAGGGCAAATTGGTGCACAGCGAACACGGGCGCAATTTGCCCTACATTCACCACGAACCGCCGAAGCGCAAACTGGCGCGGCGTTGCGCGTATGAATTGGCCGATGCCGTTTTTGTCGTTTCCGAAGAGATGCGCCAATACTTTTGCCGCGAGACGGGCTTCGCGCCGGCACGTATGCGCGTGATTCACAACGGCGTGGACGTGGCGGGAATCGAACGCGCCGATCCGGTTGGTGTGCGCGAAGAGCTTGGCTTGTCGCCAACTGACTTTGTCATCGGCACGGTCGCGCGCTTTCAGGAAACCAAAGACTTGCCAACACTCGTGCGCGCCTTTGCCCAATTGCGACAGCGTCAGGCGCACGTCAAGTTACTCTTGATCGGCGATGGCGCTGAACGCGGACGGTTGGAACAGTTGGCATTGGAGTTGAGTGTTGCGGCAGATGTCATCATCACCGGCATCCGCCACGACGTGCCGCGTTTGCTGCGTGCGCTGGATGCGTTCGCGCTTTCTTCGCTTTCCGAAGGTCTGCCGATTTCGGTGCTTGAAGCGCTGGCCGCCGCGCTGCCGGTGGTGACGACCCGCGTCGGGATGTTGCCAGAGATGTTGCGCGAAGGCGAGAATGGTTTCCTCGTTGCGCCGGGCGATGTTGCCGTGCTGGCCGAACGGCTGGAACGGCTCGTCATCAACCACGACCTTGCGCGCCGCCTGGGCGCTGTCGGCAAACAGACGGTCGAACGCGATTACAGCTTGGCCGCGATGCTGCGGCGTTATGAAGAATTGTATTTGTCACTTGTTGGGGCGGTACCGCGCGCGTGAGCAAGCGGAGTCGGGAAGCCAAAACTTGTTGGGGCGGTACCGCGCGCGTGAGCAAGCGGAGTCGGGAAGCCAAAACTATTCGGCAGAAATTCAAGTCACCGCTTGCTGACGCGCGCGGTACTGCATCAGAGAGGAACATGCGAATCACCAGGGTTTACACCAAGTCCGGCGACCAGGGCGACACGTCGTTGGTGGACGGCAGCCGCGTCAGCAAGGCCGATTTGCGCGTGGCGTCTTATGGCGATGTGGACGAATTGAATTCGGTGCTGGGACTGGCACGCGTGGGCCTAACTGACGCGCAACTCGATGCCGTGCTCGGACGCATTCAAAACGAACTCTTCGTGCTCGGCGCCGACTTAGCCAGCCCCGCTCACATCGCCGTGCCGCGCGTGAACGAAGCCTTGGTTGTGGCGCTCGAACACGACATTGATTTGCTGAATGCCGAACTCGAACCGCTGCGCGAATTCGTGCTGCCCGGCGGCAACCAGTTGGCGGCGACGTTGCATCTGGCACGCACGGTGGCCCGCCGCGCCGAACGTACCGTCGTCGCGCTGGCCACCGGCACCGAAATCACTGACGCCGCGATACGTTACCTGAACCGCCTGTCCGACCTGCTCTTCGTCATGGCCCGCGTCGCCAACAAACGCAGCGGCACGGCGGAACCAGCGGCGAATTTTAGTCAGAGAAAATAGTGGTCAGTGGTCAGTGATCAGTGGTCAGTTGAATAGCGACCACTGACCACTGACCACTGACCACTGACCACTGCCTATGAAAGCTTTCCTCATCTTCGGATTGATGGCGTTGATCCTCCCGCTCTCGTTCTTTTCGCCGTTTGCGGGGCTGATCTCGTACATCTGGATCGCGTACCTGCGCCCGCATCAATGGGCGTACATGCCCGATTCGCGCATCTCGCTGGCGGTGGCGGCGGTGACGCTGTTGGGGTATCTGATCTTTGAACTGCCGCGCCGTTTGCCGCGTTTGGTGCCGAATGTCTTGATGGTGTTGTTGTGGGCGCAATTCGGGTTGGCGACGCTGTTCGCCTATAACTACGAACTAGCACAACCGAAGTATGTCGAGTTCAGCAAAACGGTGTTGATTGCGTTATTGGCGACAGCGCTATGCGACAGCGAACGGCGCATCCGTCTGCTGTACGTGTGGACAGTCGTGGGCATCGGTTTGCTGGCGGTGCGCTCGTTCCTTGGTGTGTTGGCCAGCAGTGGCGAATACCGTTCGTATGGGCCGGGCGGGATGTTTGAGGACAACAACGACTATGCGTTGTTGTTGGTGATGATCACGCCGATGCTGTATTACGCGGCGCGCGAAGCGCAGGAATGGTGGTTGAAGTCAGGTTGCTATGGCTTGTCGCTGATGAGTTTCGTCGTCGTGTTCTTCACGCGTTCGCGCGGCGGCTTCCTGGGCGTTTGTACGGTGGCGGTAATGTTGGGCGTGCGTTCGAAATACAAAATCACCGGCTTGATCGCCGCGCCGCTGGCGATTGCCGCCGTGCTGGCGTTCGCGCCCGGCGTTGTCACCGAACGCATCGGCACGATTCAAACCGCGCGCGAAAGCGATTCTTCGGCACAGCAACGCTTACGCGCTTGGAACGTCTCAATGCAAATCATGCGCGATTATCCCTTCACGGGCATCGGTGCGCGCAACCTGGTTGAAGTTTTCGGACGTTATGGCGACCCGACGGATGCGCGCGTGGCGCACAATTCGTTTTTCCAACTTGGCGTAGACGCCGGGCTGCCCGCGTTGCTGTTGTTTCTGACATTGATTGGCTTTAGCTATTTTCGGCTGTGGCGCGCGCGCGGCGTGTTGCGCACGCACGCGCCTGATTCACCGTTGATTGGTTACACGCACGGGATGCAGGTGGCCTTGATCGGCTTTATGGTGTCGGGCTTTTTTGTGAGCCGTTACGATTTGGAATTGATTTACGAGATTGCGGCGCTGGCGACCGCGTTGCACATTTTGGCGCGCGGCTATGAACGCGAGGCGGATGTGAAACAGTTAGTTGCCAACCGCCAGTCGCCGGTCGTCGGCAATCAGGTGCCAGTCGTTGGGTGATTGCGGATTGCGGATTGCGGATTGAACGCTGTGATAGAGCTTGAATAGGCAGCGCTCGCAAATCCGCAATCCGCAAGCGAAGGACGGGTGTTATGTGTGGAATTGCAGGCTATTTGAACTTGGAACCGCTGGGTGAGCCGGACGAAGCCTTGCTCACGCGGATGAGCGCACAACTGACGCCGCGCGGCCCGGACAGTCACGGCTGGTGGGCCGATGCGGAAACTGGAATCGGATTCAGTCATCGGCGGCTTGCCATCGTTGATCTTTCCAGCGAAGGGCATCAGCCGATGCATTCGGCCAGTGGGCGTTTTGTCATCACGTTTAACGGCGAAATCTACAACTTCAAAACATTGCGGCGGGAACTCGAAGCGGCGGGCCACGGCTTTCGCGGTCATTCAGACACCGAAGTCATGCTGGCGGCGTTTGAGCAATGGGGCGTCGTGGCGGCGGTCAGACGGATGGCGGGGATGTTCGCTTTTGGCTTGTGGGATCGGCGTGAACGCGTGTTGTATTTTGGCCGCGACCGCATGGGTGAGAAGCCGTTGTATTACGGCTGGCTGGGCCAATCGTTTTTGTTTGGTTCGACGCTGCGCGCCTTGCGCGCGCATCCGCATTGGCAGGGCGAGATTGATCGCGCTGCGCTGACCTTGTTCTTGCGCCACGATTACATTCCCGCGCCGCACTCGATCTATCGCGGCGTGCACAAACTGCCGCCGGGCACGTTGTTGAAATTGAGCTATGCCGACGCCGAGCGGCGCGCGTTGCCCGAACCGCAAGCGTATTGGTCGGTGCGGGAAGCTGCAGAGCGCGGTGTGGCGAAGCCGCTGTCGTGCAGCGCAGATGAAGCGGTCGAGCAGTTGGATCAATTGCTGCGCGCGACGATTGCCGATCAGATGATTGCCGATGTGCCGTTGGGCGCGTTTTTGTCAGGTGGCGTAGACTCTTCGACCATCGTGGCGTTGATGCAGGCGCAGAGCACACAACCGGTCAAGACCTTCACCATCGGCTTTGATGAGCCCGGCTACAACGAAGCCGGATTTGCCAAGGCCGTCGCGAAACACCTGGGCACGGAACACACCGAGTTGTATCTGAAGCCGGAAGCGGCGCTCGAACTCATCCCGCAATTGCCGGAAATGTACGACGAACCTTTCGCCGACTCTTCGCAAGTGCCGACCTATCTGGTGGCGAAGCTGGCGCGCCAGCACGTGACGGTCAGCCTGTCGGGCGATGCGGGCGATGAATTGTTTTGCGGGTATCGCCGCTATCAGAGCGCGCAACGGGTCTGGGAACGCGTCGCGCGCGTGCCGACGGCGTTGAAAAAGACGGCGGCCAGCGGCTTGGCGGTGATGGGCAATCTGGCCGGGAATGCGCCGGGCAAGCTGGCGAAGTTGAAATTTCAAGTGGGCAATTGGGAACAGCAATTCGCCGCCGCTTCGCCCGAATTGCTCTATCGCCATCTCGAATCGCGCTGGGATGTGCCCGAATCCGTCGTGTTGGGCGGGCGCGAACCGCAGACGGCGTTGAATGACGCGCGGCAATGGGCGCGAGGCTTAAGCTTCACCGAACAGATGATGTATCTGGACGCGGTGACCTATTTGCCAGACGACATTCTGGCCAAAGTGGATCGTGCGACGATGGCCGTGAGTTTGGAATCGCGCGTGCCGCTGCTGGATCACCGCGTCGTCGAATTCGCCTGGCGCGTGCCGTTGTCATTCAAAGTGCGAGACGGACGGACGAAATGGCTGTTGCGGCAGGTGCTCCATCGCTACGTGCCGCCGTCGTTGATCGAACGGCCCAAGCGCGGCTTTGCGATTCCGGTGGCGGCATGGTTGCGCGGTGAATTACGCGGATGGGCAGAAGATTTGCTGGACGAGCGGCGCTTGCGGCAGGACGGGTTTTTGAACGCGGCGGTCGTGCGCGCCAAGTGGCAGGAAGTGCTGTCCGGCGCAAACATCGGCTGGCGCGATGCAGCGGAGCAGATTTGGACGGTGTTGATGTTTCAGGCGTGGCTGATGCATACAAGTCGTAGCCACTTGCAAAGGTGACGATTTTGAAAGAATACGATTGTGTGCGAATTGTGCGGTTGCTGTCCCCAGAGCGCGCTTATGACGGGACGGATTCGGTTTCACGGCCACCGCAGATTGGGGACACGGGCGCGATTGTCCACGTGTATCAAACAAGCGACAAAGCCGAAGGCTACATTGTGGAGAGCGTTGATTCAGAAGGTAGAACTATTTGGCTTGCGGATTTCTTGCCAGATGAACTTGTTCTGGCTCAATGAAACAATGGATTGGCGAAGCCTTTGGAGTGCGTGCGGCACAGGCCGCCGCTTTGGTATGCCCTTTATAGTTTGAGCGATGAAGGGCATACCAAAGCGGCGGCCTATGCCGCACGCACTCCAAAGACGCTGCGCGTCAGATTCTTTATGTGCGGCATCACTGGCATCTACAACTACGCCACCGAACAACCCGTCAATGAACCCGTGCTGCGCCGCATGACCGATGTGATCGCGCATCGCGGGCCGGATGACGATGGCTTTTATGTCACGGGCAAAGTCGGCCTCGGCCATCGGCGTCTTTCGATCATTGACGTCGCGGGCGGCCATCAGCCGATCTTTAACGAAGACGGCACGGTGGCGATTGTCTTTAACGGCGAAATCTACAACTACAAAGAACTGGCGAAGATTGTCGAAGCGCGCGGCCACACGTTGCGCACGCATTCGGACACCGAGACCATCGTGCATCTGTACGAAGAGTTCGGCGAAGAGTGCGTGGCGATGCTGCGTGGGATGTTCGCCTTTGCCATTTGGGATGCGCGCAACCACACGCTGCTCGTGGCGCGCGACCGCGTCGGCAAGAAGCCGCTCTATTACGCCGATGTCAAAGGCGTCTGCGCGTTCGGTTCCGAATTGAAATGTCTGCTGCAACATCCGCTGGTGCCGCAGGTGCTGAACGAGCAGGCGGTGAGCGATTACTTCACTTATCAATACGTGCCCGCGCCGAAGACGATTTTCAAAGACATCCGCAAGCTGCGCGCCGGGCATTATCTGGTCGTGACGCCGCGCGGTTTGCGCGCGCAACAGTACTGGGACATTGATTTCAGCCAGCCCGAAATGCGCAGCGAAGAGGAATGGTGTGGCGCGCTGCTCGACACCTTGCGCGAAGCCGTGGACGTGCGCCTGATGAGCGAAGTGCCGTTGGGCGCCTTTCTGTCGGGCGGCGTGGATTCCTCCGCCGTCGTCAAGCTGATGAGCGAATTGACGGGGCGGCCTGTGGTGACGGCTTCGATTGGTTTCAGCGAAGAGAAATACAGCGAGGCCGCCGCGGCGCGCGCCTTTGCCGAGAGCTTGCAGTGCGATCATCACGAACGCATCGTCAATCCGCGCGCGGTCGAAGTGATCGAAAAACTGGCCTGGCATTACGACGAACCCTTTGCCGACGCTTCGGCGGTGCCGACGTTTTATGTGGCGCAGGCGGCACGCGAATTCGTGACCGTGGCGTTGTCGGGCGATGGCGGCGACGAGAGCTTCGCCGGGTATCGGCGCTATGCGTTTGACGCGGCTGAAAATCGCGTGCGGGCCTTTGCGCCCGCCGGCTTGCGCCGTCCGTTGTTCGGCGCGCTGGCGGCGGTTTATCCCAAAGCCGACTGGTTGCCGCAGCCGTTGCGGGCGAAAGCGACGCTGAAAAATCTGTCGCTCGATCCGGCGGCGGGCTATTTCACGTCGGTCTATGGCGCGATGGCGAATGAGCGCGCGGCATTGCTGGGCGGCGAGCTGCGGCGTGAGTTGAATGGCTACAATCCCTTCGATGTGTTCCTCGAACATTACCAGCGCGCGAACACGGACGACCCGCTATCGCGCGCGCAGTACGTGGACATCAAGACCTATCTGACCGACGACATCCTGGTCAAAGTGGATCGCGCGAGCATGGCGGTCTCGCTGGAAGTGCGCTGCCCGCTGCTCGATCATCGCGTGCTGGAACTGGCGGCGCGCATGCCGTCGAGCCTGAAGCTGAAAAACGGCGCGGGCAAATACATCTTCAAACGCGCGGTCAGCCGGATTTTGCCGCAGGAGATTTTGACGCGGCGCAAGCAAGGTTTTGTGCTGCCCGTGGCCGAATGGCTGCGTGGCGATTTGCGCCCGTTGGCCGAAAGCTTGTTGTTCGACGCTTCGCGGCAAGACAGTTTGCTCGAACCGGCACACGTCAGACGCCTCTGGCAACAGCATCAGGCGAAGCAACGCGATTTTGCGCGCCCGCTTTGGACGATCCTGATGTTCCGGCTATGGCAGAAAACGATTGTGGATTGTGGATTGCGGATTGCGGATTGAACTTCGCCTTGAATCCGCAATCCGCAATCCGCAATCCGCAATCACGCAGATGAACGTTCTCACCTTCACCACCCTCTGGCCCAACAGCGAAAAGCCGAATCTGGGCGTCTTCGTCAAACATCGCGCGCTGGCGCTGGCGCGGCAGCCAGGTGTGGATAACTTGCGCGTCGTCGCGCCGGTACCGTATTTCCCAAAGCAGTTGGCGTTTGATTTTGTGCCCGCACAGTGGCGGCAGATGGCGGCCATTGCGGAGCAGGAAACAATCGCGGGACTGGCGACCTTTCATCCGCGTTTTTTCAATCCGCCCAAAGTCGGGATGCGCTGGTATGGGCGTTGGATGGCGCACGGTGCTGAAGCCGTGGTGCGCGAGTTGTACGCGGAACAGCACTTCGATTTGATTGACGCGCATTATGTCTATCCCGATGGCGATGCGGCGGTGCGGCTGGGCGCGGCACTGGGTGTGCCAGTCTGCGTGACCGCGCGCGGGACGGACATCAATTTGTTTGCGCGGCTGCCGCACATTCGCCCGCTGATTCAACGCACGCTCGAACGCGCGCACGGCATCATCGCGGTGAGTATGGCATTGAAAGAGCGTATGGTTGAGTTGGGCATCGAGGCCGACAAGATTGCCGTGATTCGCAATGGCATTGACCCTCACGTGTTTCATTGGCGCGAGCAGGCGGCGGCGCGGCAGCAACTCGACTTAAACACAGCGGACAAAATCCTGGTGACGGTCAGCGCGCTGGTGCCGCTCAAAGGCATTGACCGGCTGATTGGCGCAATGCAGTTGGTTGTGCAAACGGAGCCGCCCGCGCGGCTTTACATCATCGGCGAAGGGCCGGAACGCGCGGCGTTGACAGCGCAAATTGCGGCGCTGGGGTTGCAACAGCACGTCTTTCTGAAAGGCGCGCAACCGCAAGGCGAATTGCCCGCTTGGTATGCGGCGGCGGATGTTTTTTGTCTCGCCAGCGAACGCGAAGGTTGCCCGAACGTAGTGATTGAAGCGCTGGCTTGCGGTGCGCCGGTGGTGGCGAGCGATGTGGGCGGCATTGGCGAATTGGTGCTGGATGAGCGTTTCGGACTATTGGTGCCGGAAGCGGAAGCGCATGCCGCAGGTTTGGCGCAACGACTCAGTGCGGCCTTGGCGCGAACGTGGCAGCGCGAGGTGCTGGCGGCGCATGGCGGCGCGCGCGGCTGGGCGGAGGTGGCCGAAGAGGTGCTGGCCTATTGGGCGGCGCGTGGAATCAATGGCGCGGCGCATCCGTTGATACGCTAGCGCTAACGCTGGATAGCCAGCCGCGCCAAACAACTTCGTTGACTTGTTCGCAGCCACAGTGGTGTAATGACGCGCCTGCTGAAAGACGGTCAACTGTGCTCATTGGCAAAGCCCGCCGCTGCTTTCAGCGATTTCTTTGTTACCTGCTTTTTTATTCGTCGCGCTATCTCGCCTCGTGATCCCGCGCAAGGCCCCTCATACAGTCATCCCCCGTTCGCTTGATTGATGTTCTGTCAGAAGGAGTTTGGGACGTTATGTTTTACCGTTATACAAATCGTTTTTTAGGGGGAAGCGTCATTCTATGGGTTGCGCTCAGCGCCGCCCTGACCAACAACTTATTGCCGCGCCTGCACGCGCAAGAGGCGCAAGCGCCGCCGGTGATTATCTCGACGGTGGCGGGTGGCGGCTTGAGTGCGAATGCACAGGCGCGCCAGGCCCCAATGGAATTGCCGCACGCGCTCGTTTTCGATCCGCCCGGGCGCGGCTTTTATGTGGTGGACGATGTGGATGGCACCAGCCTGTTGCGCTTCGTCAACACTTCGCCCACACCGGTCACGCTCGCCGGGACGACGGTCTTGCCGGGCAACATCAATCTGATTGCGGGTGGTGGGGTGCGCATCGAAGACGGCACGCCCGCGCGCGATGCCGATTTGGCCAAAGTGACGGGCCTCGCGGCAGACCCCACCGGCAATGCTTTGCTGTTGGCGTTGCCCGCGTTCAATGCGATTCGGGTGGTGAATGTCGGCGCGCAAAATTACCTGCTGGGCGGACGCAGCTTTGCGCCGGGCACGATTGGGACATTGGCCGCGCCGGAGTTTGCCGATTTGCGTGGTGTGGTCATCCACCCGCTTTCGCGCGAGGTCTTTTTCATTGCCGGATCAGCGGTGTACCGTATTGATAACGCGGGCGAGATTACGCCTATTGCGGGTGGCGGCGCGCCGCCGACGGGCAATGGTGATGGCGGCCCGGCGCGCCAGGCCCGCCTGGTCAATCCGCGCGGCCTGGCCTTTGACGCCGGTAATACCTTGCTGATTGCCGAAGGAGGCAACCCGCGTTCGAGCAATCCCGATGGCGCGGTGCGGCGGGTCAGTGGCACTAACACGATCAGCACAGTGGCGGGGGGCTTGGAATTCCCGACCGGCGTGACCGCCGCGCCGAACGGCAACATTTATGCGGCGCTGGGGAATGCGCAACAAATCATCGGCATTGCTCCGACTGGGACGCGCACGCTGGTCGCTGGCAACAGTTCGCTGCTGGCTTGCGACCCGAATGCCAATCCGACCTGTGGGGATGGCCGGCGGGCGACCGATGCCGCATTGAATTTGCCGGATAGCGCGGCCAACGAAACGTTGGTTTTCGCGGCGGAAAATCGCGGCATCTTTTTGCCGGATTACCGCTTTGGGCGCGTGCGCTTTATCAATTTGAGCGGCGCGGGCGCGCAGATTCTGGGCACGACGATCAACCCGCTGCAAATCAACACCATCGCCGGCAGCGGCCTCGAAGCGCCCTATGACGGGTTGTTGGCGACGAGCGCCGAATTGAGCGAACCGGCGGGGGTGACGGTTGATCCGCAGGGCAATCTGTATATCGCCGACACGCGCACCAATCGTTTGCGCTTCGTCAATCGCGGCACGCAACCGGTGACGCTCTTCATTGCTTCACCGGCAGCCGTGACCGTGCAACCGGGCCAAATCGTGACGCTCAACAATGGCGCAGGCGAACCGCAATTGGACGACCGCATCACGAATGCCACTTTCAGTTCGCCGCAAGGCTTGCTGGCGACCGACAAAGGCGTGTTTATCGTGGATTCGCAGGCGGGCGCGTTGATCAAAATTCCGCCGAATTCGGTTTCCGGGCGGCGCAGCGGCGTCTTGCGCTTCCTCAATACCTCGAGTCAGGCAGTGACCTTTTTCCCGAACGGCGGCGATGCGCGGGTGATCGTGCCGCCGGGGCAAGTCAAAGATTTGGCGGGGGTGCGTCCGCCCGCCAATCCGCAAATTCTTGGGGATGGGTTGACGGCCAACCGCGTGGCCATTTTTATGACCGATCTGGCGCTGGACAGCGCGGGCACTCTTTTGCTGACCGATCAGGCCAATAATCGCATTCGCCGCATTGACGCCAGCGAAGGCGTCGTGCGCACGGCCTATGGCGATGGACAGGCCGCCACGCTCAACCGTCCGACGGGCATCGCCCTGGATGGCACGGGCCGTTTGTTGATCGCGGACACGCGCAACAATCGCATCCTGCGCCAGGATGCCGGGGCCACGACGTTCGCCGTGATCGCCGATGAGACAAAGAATATCCGCACGCCCCGCGACCTGGCCGTGGATAACACGGGCCGCATCCTGATCACCAATGCCGGGACGCACCAGGTGTTGGAATTGCTTGCGCCCGCCCAGCAATTGGGGACGACGCGCGTGTTGGCGGGCAATGGCACGGCGGGCTTTTCGGGCGATGATGGGCCGGGCGCGCAAGCGCGGCTGAACTTTCCCCCCATTGGCACCTCGAACAATGACATTCAACTGACGGCCAATCTCGTGGCGTTGAGCAACGGCGAGGTTTTGTTTACCGACACGGGCAATCACCGCATACGGTTGCTCAAACCCGGCGCGCGGCCACTGGTGACGAACCTTTCAGCCGCCAGTTATTTGGGCGCCGAGGTCGCGAGCGATTCGATGATCGCGGCCTTCGGCGCGAATCTGGCAACGCGCGCCGAGAGCGCCACCAGTTTGCCGTTGCCGACGGCGCTGGCGGGCACTTATGTCAAAGTCCGTGATAGCGCCGGTCTCGAACGTGATGCGGCGCTCTTTTTTGTTTCGCCTGGGCAAGTCAATTATTTAGTGCCGGCGGGCACGCAAAATGGGCTGGCGACCGTGACAGTAACCAGCGGTGATGGCACTATCTCGGTCGGCACGCTGACTGTCGCCACTGTCGCGCCCGGCTTGTTCACCGCGAACGCCAATGGCAGCGGCGTGGCCGCCGCCGTGCTCTTGCGCATCAAGGCCGATAATTCGCAAAGCTTTGAATTGATCTCGCGCTTCGATACGGCCCAAAACGTCTACGTGCCAATTCCAGTTGATTTGGGGCCGGAAACAGACCGCGTCTTTGTGTTGTTGTTCGGCACCGGGATTCGTTTGCGCAGCAGTTTGAATGCTGTACAAGCGCGGATCGGCGAGGCCCCCGCTGAAATCAATTTTGCCGGGCCAGCGGGCGATTTGGCCGGGCTGGATCAAGTCAACGCACGCATCCCCCGCAGCCTCATTGGGCGCGGACTGGTAAACATCGTGCTGACCGTGGACGGCAAAACCGCCAACACGGTGACCATGCAGATTAAGTAGTCGGTGGTCGGTTGTCAGTAGCTCTTAACGTTAAACTATAGATTTCAAGAAAATGCTTTTCCGCAGCAAGCCCGCGAAGGCGAGCGGCAGCATAAAGCCCAGGGCGTTAGCCCTGGGTAGCGATGGCGTAAGTTATAAGCCCGTGAAACGGGCGGCAGACCATTGTCTGTCGCCCACTTCGTGGGCTTGTAATTCACTGCACCGATACCCAGGGTTGCGGCTACGCCTCCACCCTGGGCTACACTCTGGCCACCCGCTTCGCGGGTTCGATTCGGAAATTCTTTTTCTTGAAATCTCTACCTGATCTTCGCATTGTCTTTGCCTGCCGCTACTGACTACTGACTACTGACTACTGACTACTGATTACTTTCCCATTATGCATCCCAAGATTTACACACGTCGTTGCTTGACTGCACGGCTGTTGGCGGGTGCCTTGGGCCTTTTGCTGGGCTGGTTGGTGGTTGGCCGTGTCGCGCTA